>NZ_JBVAPG010000017.1:0-79491 GCF_055413685.1 Bradyrhizobium sp. LeoA1Lang
GGAGTTTCCCGTGGTGCTGCGCGGCGACGCGCAGGCCCAGTACCAAAGCGTGATGGACGTGCTCGACCTGCTCGGCCGCATCGGCCTCAACCAGGTTGGACTCGCCACCAAACCGCTCGTGAAGTGAGTTCGTCCGAAGGCACCGCCAATGATCACGCAGTTATCGCTCCTTTCCACCCAGTCGCCGCGTCAGACGTTCTGGTCGTGGCTGCGTGGCGTGACGAGATATTTCGATCACGGCGACGATGGTCTCGACGCCAATCGAGTCGCGAGGCTGCAGCAATTGTCGATGCGACGAGGCGGTGTCGTGGAGCCTCGGCTGTCTCCCCACGCGGGCAAGGCAGAATCGGCGCGCGGTGATGTGCTGCCGTTTCCGATTCGCGGCGAAGCCTTGCTGGTGCGGCTTGCGGAGGTGTTGCGGAGCCGCCTCGCGAAACAGGGGCCGGATCACGATCCGCTGTTGCTGACAATCTCGCGGTCTCCTGGATCGCGGCTCCTGATCGACGGCGTGGCCTATGTGGATTACCTCAGCGACCTTTCGACCTATCGGGCGGCGATCGAAGCGATGCCCGACACCAAGGTGATCGTGGAAACGAGCGACTTCGACACGCTCGTCAGCTTCATCGTGCAGTATCTCACCGACAGGCTCTGCAAGCCGGCGGCAACGGAGGCCACGTCATGAGCGTGCCGGCCAATAAAAAGCGCGAACTGGCGGTGCCGCAGCCGTCGTCCACCTATGATCATCCCACCGACCGGACCGAGCATCGCTCGTTCGCGCGCTTCGGCGTCGCCTTGGTGCTGGTCGCGCTCGTCTTCGGCGGCATGGCATACGTCTTTCTCGGTCACGACGATCTGCCGCCGCCGCGGCAGGTGCGCGAGCTCACCATTGTCAACCTCGTGCCGCCGCCACCTCCGCCGCCCCCGCCGCCTCCGCAGATGCCCGAGCAGAAGATGATCGAGCAGCCGAAGATGGCCGAGCCCGAATTCAAGGAAGACAAGCCGATCGAGAAGCCGCAGGACGAGCCGGTCAAGGATGCCAAGAACGACGAGCCGCCGGGCCCACTGTCGCTTGACGCCAAGGCGACTGGACCCGGCGATCTCTTCAATCTCGGCGGCAAGCCGGGCGGCAGTCCTTACGGCGGCGGGGGCGGCGGTGGCAGCCGCTGGGGCTGGTACTCGACCGTCGTCTCGACGCAGATCGAGGCGGCGATCCGGTCCAATCCGAAGACACGCAACATGGCCGCGCAGATTCAGGTGAAGCTCTGGGCTGACAGTTCGGGCCGTGTGAGTCGGGTCGTCCTGACGCCGTCGACCGGTGATCCCGAGGTCGATGCCGCGCTTCGCAACGAGGTGATCGGCAGTCTGACGCTGCGCGAGCCTCCGCCGAAAGACATGCCGATGCCGGTTGTCACCCGAGTCACCGCGCGACGGCCGACCTGACCTGATCCTGATTTTTCAAAGCTGATGTCACGAGTGAGAGTTGAGGGGCTGATGATGTTTAACGTGAGAGCAGATGCGGAATGGCGCACGATTCCGCTTGCCGTATCGCCGTGCGCGCCTGCCTGCGCAACCCTGGCTATGGATCAGACCGCGACGGAGCAGTGCCCGCGAAGCAGGCCGACGCGAAATGGCCGGCACGCAACGACGTGCTGGACGGTCTGACGCTGCGGGGCCGCCCGCCGAAGGACATGCCGATGCCGATGGTGACGCGCGTGACCGCGCGTCGGTCGAGCTAATGCGACTCTGACAAACACAACGGACTTAAGAGGACTGGGGACAAAATGTTTGAGATTAATCCAGGCGCACGCCGGCGCACGCTGCTGCTCGCTGTCTCGCTGGCTGCGCTTTCCTGCGCGGCGCCAGCACTTGGCCAGCCCGCGGACGAGGCCGGCGCGCCTGAGAAGAAGGTGGAGTCCAAGCGGCCGAAAGTGTCGGATGCCAAGCCGACCTCGCCGAATACAACGGTCAATCTGCTCAACCTCATGGTGAAGCGCAAGCTGCTCAGCGAGGATGAGGCGCAGTCGCTGATCAAGCAGGCCGAAGACGAAGCCTATGTGTCGCGGCAGGCCTCCAAGGACGCGACCAGCAAGGCGGATGAAGCGGCGAAGGCGGCGACCGCCGCCGCGGCTGCGGCCAATCCGCCCGGAACCCGGCACGTCACCTACGTGCCGGAGATCGTGAAGCGGCAATTGCGCGAGGACATCAAGAAAGAGGTGATGGCGAAGGCCGAGAAGGAGAACTGGGCCTCGCCGGGCATGTATCCGGAATGGGCGCAGCGCATCCGCTTCTACGGCGACGTGCGCGCCCGCTATCAGGGCAGCTTCTTCCCGACCGGCAACGATCCGGGCCTGACCAATTTCAACGCCATCAACACCGGCTCACCCTACGACGTCTCCAACGCCAACCTCGCCAATTACCCGACGTACAACACCTATCAGAACCGCAACCAGGTGCGGCTGCGCGCCCGGCTCGGCATGGACGCCGACCTCACCAACGGCTTCGCGGCGGGCTTGCGGATCGCCACCGGCGAGAGCAACTCGCCGGTCTCGACCAACCAGACCCTGGGCGGCAGCGGCTCGAACTTCTCGAAATATTCGATCTGGCTCGATCGGGGCTTCCTGAAGTATCAGCTCCCGAACGAGGCTCTGATGGCGTCGGTCGGGCGTTTCGACAATCCGTTCTGGTCGCCGACCGATCTGGTCTGGTACCGCGAGCTCGGCTTCGACGGTTTCGCCGTGCAGGCCAAGCAGGAGGTGATTCCGAACGTCACAGCGTTCGGCGTCCTGGGCGCGTTTCCGATCTACAATACCGACTTCAACGTGGGTACCAACGCGCTTTCCATTGATGGCGGAAAGCTTCCGAGTCACGACAAATGGTTGTTCGGCGCCCAGGCCGGTTTCGCTGCACGGTTCGACCCGGTCTCCGAGTTCCGCTTCGGCGTAGCCTATTACGATTTCGAGAATGTCCAGGGACAGCCCTCGGCACCTTGTTCTGTATTGAACGTCTCGGACAATTGCAGCTCAGACCTGACGCGCCCACTCTTCGCACAGAAGGGCAACACTTATGCGGCGTTGCGCAACATCATCTCGGACAACTTGAACAACCTCGGAACGATCAATCAGTTTCAGTACTTTGGGCTGGTGCAGAAATTCCAACCGGTGGTCGCCAGCGCCTCGCTCGACCTCGGCGAATTCCATCCGTTCCATATCATAGTCGACGGCGAGTTCGTCTGGAATTCGGCCTTCAATCGCGCGCTGACGGTCGCCGGCACCGGACTTACGGCGCTCCCGACCAACGTCGCCGGCTACGCCATCAATAACCGCGCCGGCACCGCGGACGGCTCGTTCGGCCCGTTCAACGGCGGCGACATCGGCTGGATGGCGCGCGTCACGGTCGGCAACAGGGAGATCAAGCACTTCGCCGACTGGAACGTGCATGTCGGCTACAAATACCTGGAGTCGGACGCGACGCTCGATGCCTTCGCCGATTCTGATTTCGGGCTCGGCGGCACCAACCTCAAGGGCTACTTCCTCGGCGGCAATTTCGGCCTCAGCGAGAACGTGTGGGCGTCGATGCGCTGGCTGAGCGCCAACAACATCGCCGGCTCGCCCTATGCCGTCGACGTCCTGCTGGTCGATCTCAACGCAAAGTTCTGATCATGAAGATACGCATCCTCACCTTCCTCACGGCGGCCGTCGCGGTGTGTTCGCACGTCGAGTTCGCCCACGCCGATGCCGAGACCGATCGGCTGCGCGAAGCCCTGCGCAGCGCCACCCTGCAGACCCGGCAATTGGAGGACCAGCGCACGGCGCTGCAGGCCAAGCTGGCGGACGCCGAGCGGGACAAGGCCGCGGCGAAAGCCCAGGTCGACGCCGCCAAGGCGCAGGTCCGCCAGACCGAGAAGCAGCACCGCGAGGCCGTCGACGAGTTCAACAAGCGGCTTGCCGAGCGCGACGAGACGCTGGAGAAATGGAAGTCGGCCTATGAAGAGGCGGCCAATGTCGCGCGCGACAAGGACGCCGCGCGGGCCAAGTTCGAGGGCGAGGCCAACGCCTACAAGGCCTCGACCAAAGGCTGCGTCGCCAAGAACGACCAGATGCTGAAGGCCGGCCGCGAGCTGCTGAAGCAGTACAAGAGCGTCACGATCGGGGACACGATCGTCGCGCATGAGCCGATGCTGGGGCTGCGTCGGGTGGAAATCCAGAACAACATCCAGGATAGCGGCGACAAGATCCTCGACCAGAAGGCAGTACCATGACACGCTCTCCTCTCCGCGGCGCACTCCCGATCCGCTCCCTGCGCGTGTCGCTCATGGCGACGGCGCTCGCCGGCCTCCCGCTGGCCGCGATTGCCCAGACACCGCAGCCGCCGGCGCCGCAGCGGCCCGCCCAGGCCGTCGCCAAGCCGAAGCCCGCGGCCCCCGCAGCGGCGGCCGTGACGCAGGGCGCGGCACCGGCCAAGTCCGGTGATGACGTGATCGCCCGGGTCGGCGCCACCAACATCTCGGCCGACCAGATCCGGGCCTATGTCGCCTCGCTCGGGCCGCGCGAGCGCGCCGCGTTCGGGCAGGATCCGAGCCTGCTCAGCCAGGCGGTGCGATTGATGCTCGCCAACCGCCTGGTGCTGCAGGAGGTCGCGGCCAAGAAGTGGGACCAACAGCCCGCCATCGCCGAGCAGCTCGACCGGGTGCGCGAGAGCGCGGTCGCCGAACTCTATCTGCAGCAGGTCTCGACCCCGCCGGCGAGCTTCCCGAGCGAGGACGACCTGCAGAAGGTCTATGATGCCAACCGCGCCTCGTTCCTGATGCCGCGGCAATTCGAGCTCGCGCAGATCTTCGTGGCGGTGGCCAAGGACGCCGACAAGGCGGCCGAGGACAAGGCAAAGAAGACCGTCGAGGAGCTGCAGCGCAAGCTGAAGGCGCCTGGCGCCGACTTTGCCGCGCTCGCCAACGAGACCAGCGAAGCCAAGAACGGTGAGAAGAACGGCGGCGAGCTCGGCTGGCTGGCGGAGACCCAGATCCGGCCGGAAATCCGCACCCAGGTCATGGCGCTCGCCAAGAATGCGATCGCCGAGCCGATCAAGCTCGACGACGGCTGGCACATCATCAAGCTCACGGACACCAAGGCCTCCTACACCCGGACCTTGCCGGAGGTGCGCGACGTGCTCGTCCAGCAGATGCGCAGCGAGCGCGCGGCGATGCTGCGGCGTGCCTACATCGCCGAACTGTTGAAGCAGAATCCGCCCGTCATCAACGAGCTCGCGCTGTCGGGCCTGCTCGGCGGCCAGACCCCGGCGGCGAGGTAATCGCGCGATGGCCGCCGTGCCGCCCATCGCCGAACCGGCGCCGGACTGGATGCTGACCGCCGGCGAGCTTCAGGCGCTGCTCGGGATCTGCGGCTATCGCGGCGCCGTGCTCGCGACCTGGCGGCGGCATGTACTGCCGGCCGGGTGCCGGGTCTCGCTGCAGTTCGGCGATCAGCTCGCGCGCGATGGCGACGGCCTGACCCGTGTGGTGATCCGCTGCAGCCTGGAGCTCAACGGCCCTGACGCGCGGATCGGCGAGGTGACCTATTGGCAGATCCGCAAGGTGGTGCCGGCCACGGTCGATGGGCATCGCGTCCATTTCGAACTCGAAACCGATCTGTTGCTCGGCAGCATGATCCGGTTTGACGATGTGCTGACGCAGGGGGCGGAGATGCTGCGCCATCTGCGGCTGCTGATCGCGGATGCGCGGCTGACGCTGGCGCATCTGCCCATCAACGACCGGCTTGGCGAGGAGGCCCGTGCGCCGGTGCTGCGGATCGAGGCCCGCTTCGCCGCCGACCTGGCCGCCGGACGCTCGGGTCTTGTGGTCCCCGATCCGCAAGACGCCGGCGCGCCGTTCCGCACCACGACGCGCCATGCCGGCATCGGCCTCGCCGCCTGCGATTGCCTGGCCGACCAGGTGCTGCCCGACCTGGCGCAGGCGGCGCGCGCCCTGATCGCGCAGCAGCGCTCGACCCGCGCCCCTGGGACGGCGCAATGGCCATCCCAGGTGCTGCCCGCAAGCGCCGCCTTTTGATGCCGATGACGCGGGGATTGTCGGGGCTGGACTGTTTTTCAGCATCAAGCTTGAATCCGAAATCCCGCCAACAGGGAATCCCCAATGCCGGGAATACGCACACTCAAGGACGGCGCTTTGCCTTGGGTGTTACCGTACTGTCATCTTTAATGGATATGACCCGCTTCTATGGGGTGCGATTGCCTCGTGATTAGCGCATAGCCCGGCCGCGCTCGATCCTCGTCGGAGGTGGCGTCTATCCCGGGTGCTGCGCGTCCAGAATCATTTGGCAGCAGTCACTTGTCTCTGTGTGATCCAGCACGGCTTTTGTTGGCTCTTGGCATCGCCGTCACAGTGTTCGCTTTCAGCAATATGTTGTCTCGAGCCCAGTCACAGATTGCTGAACCAGAAATAGAATTTGACATTCCAGCGCAGCCGCTCGACGTCGCTTTGGAAGCCTATATCCAGGCGACAGGGTTGCAGATTCTCTATAAGAGTGCACTCACGGCGTCCCGTAACTCTTCTCCCGTGACAGGAAAATTCACACCGCAACGGGCGATCGAACGGTTGCTGGCCGGCACGGATCTGGTCGCGAGCCAGACCTCCGAGGGCGCTTTTACAATTCGACCGCTCTCGGTCGAGCCCGATCGTGCCGTCGGCCCTCAGCGGGTCGTTGATTATGATGCGTTTCTTGGCCTGGCCCAACAGAGGATCATCAGATCGCTCTGTCAGAATGCCATGACGCGGCCAGGAGGCTATCGTGCGGCGCTGCAGTTCTCGATCGGATCAACCGGTCTGATAGAGGATCCGGCACTGCTCGATACGACCGGCGACGACGTGCGTGACCGATCGCTTCGAGGAGTTCTTTGGGGGCTTTCAATCGGGCAATCTCCGCCAGCGAATATGCCACAGCCGGTCACCATGATTATCGCGCGGCGCAGCTATCAAGACGAATGCCAGCGGTACATCCATGAAAATCGGTGAAAGCTTCGGCGTTGGCGCCGTGATCGTTCAAGCGAGGCGTACGCAGACGGAGCCGTGCCGTGTCTGAAACGACCTGGGCCAGCCTGCGTCAATTGCTGGTCGATCGGTATTACGACCTCCGCGACAGACTGACCCGCCGCCTCGGCTCTGCGGAATTGGCAAGCGAGGCGCTGCATGAGGTCTATCTGCGCCTCAATCGGACCGACAATCCCGGATCGGTCTCCAGCCCCGCGGCGTACCTGTTCAAGGCGGCCTACAATATCGCCAGCGATCATCGCAGAACCGAATATCGCCGCGGGCATCAAGTCCCTATCGATGCGGTGCTTCATGATATCCCCGATCAACGGCCAGGGCCGGACGGGATTTCCGAGGCGAAGATTGAACTTGCAGCATTGACGGAGGCATTGTTGGCGTTGCCGCCGCGGCAGCGCGCGATTCTGATCGCCGCGCGTTTCGAGCAAATTCCCCGTGCGGAAATCGCCAAGCGCTACAAGATTTCGCGCCGGCAGGTCCAGTTTGAATTGCAGCGGGCCCTGGAGGCCTGCAAGGATTACATTGACAAAAATGTGTAGTTTCGATGTTCACATCGCCGCTTGCCGGAACGTCTTAGGGATTGCGCAGGTCACTCCAGATAGCCCGGATCTGATATCGGCGAGTTGAGATATGGACATGGCCACCGATATCCCACCCGGGAATAAGGACAACAAGTCGCTGGAGCGAGACGCCATCGTCTGGTTGACACGCGTCACCGACGAGGACGTGACCGCCGAGGATCGGGCCGCCCTGCGCCATTGGCTGGCGCAGAGCCCCCGTCATGTCGAGGCGTTCGACAAGGCCAACACCCTTTGGCGGGCCATGCCGTCGGCGATCGAGACGATGGTCCGGAGCGGAAGTGTCTCCCTTCCCGTGCCGGCGGAGATGCATCGGGGAGTGATCGGCCGGAGAACGCTGATCGGCGGTTTTGCCACGGCGACGGCGGCTGCGGCATGTTACGCGATGTTTCGGCCGCCGCTCGACTTATGGCCGTCAATATCTGAACTGGCCGCGGATTATCGCACAGCGACCGGAGAGCAGCGGCAGATCACGGTGGCCGACGGCATCTCGGTCCAGATGAATACACAGACCAGCATCGCGCTTCGCTCGACGGCAACCAGTGCGGATCGCTTCGAGTTGTTGTCTGGCGAGGCCATCATTGGTGCGGCATCGATCAAGCCGGTCCAGGTGATCGCCGCCGATGGCTTGACCAGCGCGGATGCCGCGAAGTTCAACATCCGCTGCAGCACAGCGAAAATCGTTGTCACCTGCCTCTCCGGCTCGGTGCGCGTCGAACATCGCGATCACGCCGCCACTCTTCGGGAAAAGCAGCAGGTTGCCTACGGCGGCGGCATGATGAGTAACGTGGACCTGGTCGATCCCGCGACCGTCACCTCCTGGCAAGACGGCTATCTGGTGTTTCGGAATGAGCCGCTGGCCGACGTCATCGCGGAAGTCAACCGCTATCGGCCGGGCCGGATCGTGCTGCTGGACGCGGAACTCGGCCGTGGATTGGTGACGGCGAGGTTCAGGCTCGATCGTCTCGACGATGTGGTGGTTCAGGTGCGCGATGTGTTCGGAGCCCGCATCCGCACCCTGCCGGCCGGCATTGTGCTGGTTGGCTGACGGGCGGGTCCGCTCACCGCCGAAAAAAGATCAAAAAAATTCTCCGAAGTCGATTCACATCGACCCCGCTCGGAACGTCATAGGACGGTCCGAGGGGATTACATGAATAGTTCATCGAGATTCGGCTTTGAATTGACGAGGGCCACACGCGACCGGAACGCGTGTCCGGCAAGTCAGGCCTATTGGTCCGGACCACCGCGTCACCCGAATCCATCGGTGCCTCCCCACGATGAGGACAGAAGAGTGTGACGGTGCCTCCGCGCACCGCAACCGCAGTCACTCCGTAACGCTCTGATGCTCCGCAACATCGCCTCCGCTTTCTTCGTTCAGGGAATCCTCCATGCCGCTCCGCAGCTTTTCGTCCCGCTCGTTCCGCAAGACGATGCGTCTGCATCATGCTCGACCCACGGGATCGCCAATGATGAGAGCGTCGGCGGGATTGTCGCGCGGCGTGCTACTGGCGGGTGCGAGCGTGCTGGCGCTGGCGCTGGGCGGCACGGCGTTGGCAAGGCCGTTCGGCGGCTCGTCAGGCGTTGCGGCGACGACCGCTGCGATCAATGCGGCCAGCGCGGCCTCGCAGCAGGCGCAGGAAGCGGCGAAGCAAGGCCAGAGCGCGCTGTCGCGGGCCGTGCAATCCATGCAGGCGGTGCAGGCGGCCGCGCGTGCCGCCGCGGCAGTCTCGCAGCACTCGACGTCGTTGCCGCAGGTGAGCGTTCCCAACGGCCTGGGAGCAGGCGGGCTGCAGGTGGCGCCGGGCGGCACCTGGCAGGGCGCCAATGCCCCGACGCAGTCGGTCGTTGGCGGCCAGACCAATGTCGGCATCCAGCAGACCGCGGCGCAAGCCATCTTGGAGTGGAATAGCTTCAACGTGGGCGCCCAGACCACCTTGACCTTCAATCAGCGGGGCAATGCCAACTGGGTGGCGCTGAACCGCGTCACCGGTAGCAACAGCCCGAGCCAGATCCTCGGCAGCATCAAGGCCGACGGCGAGGTCTACATCATCAACCAGAACGGCATCATCTTCGGCGGCGCCAGCCAGATCAATGTCGGGTCGCTGATTGTGTCGACCGCCAACATCACCAACGCCCAGTTCCAAACCAGCGGCATCTACTCGACGCAGAGCGGCACCGACAACAACAACCACCCCAAGTACGTGCCGAGCTTCACCGGCGCCGGTGGCGCGGTCAACGTGGAAGCGGGGGCGCAGATCACGACCAGCACGCCGTCCTCGGTGACCTCGGGCGGCGGCTATGTGCTGCTGATGGGCACGCAGGTCAGCAACGCCGGCCTGATCCAGACCCCGAACGGTCAGGCCGAGCTCGCCGCCGGCGACAGCTTCGTGCTCCACGCCGGATACAGCACGATCGGCAACACCAGCTCGACCACGCGCGGCACCGAGATCGCACCGCTGTTCGGCGGCGGCAGCTTAAGCGGCGCGGTCAGCAACAGCGGCATGATCTACAGCCAGCAGGGCGACATCACGCTGGCGGGCCATGCCGTGACCCAGGACGGCGTTTTGCTGTCGACCACCTCGGTGAGCCAGCGCGGCACCATCCATCTCCTGAATTCCGCCAGCGACAGCACCGGCCGCGTCACGCTGACCGGCAACGCCGTCACCGCCGTCCTGCCCGAGATCGATAGTCCCGACACCGCGCTCAATTCCAAGCGCGACGCCCTGATCGCGGATTCGGCGACGCAGAATGTCACCCGGGCCGGCGTAGCCGTCGGGCAGTTCGACAATCTCTCGCTGCTGGCCGACCGCCAGGATCAGTCGCGGATCGAGATCGTCAGCGGCGGCATCGTCGATATCAGGAACGGCTCGCTGACCCAGGCGCAGGGCGGCCAGCTGGCGGTGAGTGCCGGCCAGCGGGTGTTCGTCGAGAATGGCGCCACCCTCGACGTCTCCGGCACCACCGGCACCGTGCTGCCGATGAGCGCGAACAACATCGCGGTCAACGTCCAGGGCAACGAGCTGCGCGACAGTCCGCAGAACCGCGACAGCGGCAATCTGTTCAATGCCAATGTCTGGATCGATGCCCGCGACCTGACGCTGGTGCCGGCCGGCACCGGCGGCTACGCCACGGATCGTTATTACACGGCGGGCGGCCTCCTGGAGGTCTCGGGCTATCTCAACAACACCGGGCACCGGATCGGCGAATGGACCGCAGTCGGTGGCAGCATCACGCTGGCGGCGCCGGAGGTGATCGCGCAACGGGGCTCGACCTTCAATGTCTCCGGCGGTTCGGTGAGCTATGCGCCGGGCTACATCATGACCAGCAATCTGCTCGGCGCCGATGGCCGCGTCTACAGCATCGGCAATGCGCCGGCGGACGTCCAGTTCGTGGCGCTCGCCGGCAGCTTTAGGCGCCCGCATCGTATCCAGGGCCAGGTTGACGATCGGCTGACCGAGATCTGGGCCTCCCCGTTCGGCAAGGGCGCCGTCAATCTGCGATGGGAAGACGGCTACACCGCGGGCCGTGACGCCGGCAGCCTGATTCTGTCGACGCCGACCTCGCTCTTCGAAGGCGCGATCGTCGCCGGCGTGATCGACGGCGAGCGCCAGCGCAACGCGCGCCCGGCCGGCGTCACCGACGGCTACAAGCTGACCCAGAACGTGGCGCCGCTCGCCGGCACCTTGGCGCTTGGCCAGTACACCGCCCGCGGCCTGGCCGGCGCCTACGGCACCGATGTGGTGTTCGGCAACGTGGCCGCCGGTGTCGCCAGTTCGATGTCGGCGACCAGCTCGGTGCCGACCGAGCGGACCAACACCGCCTGGTTCGATGCGCCGACGCTCAACGGCTTCGGCCTCGGCAGCCTCAACGTCGCATCGGCGGATGCGATCAAGGTCGACGCGCCGCTGACCTTCGCGCCTGGCGCGCAGGTCAAGCTGGTCGCGCCGACCGTCGACCTCGCCGCCGACATCACCTTCCGTTCCGGTGCCGTTACCGTCAGCAACATCCTCACCAGCGCTTTGGGCACCCAGACGCTGACGACCCCAAGCGGAGGCGCCGACCTCACGCTGAGGGGCGGCGTCACGATCGATGCTCGCGGAATGTGGGTCAACGAGACGACCGATCCGGACAGCGCCGCCAACCTTGCCTTCCTCAACGGCGGCAGCGTCACTTTCGATTCGACGCAGAACGTGACGCTGGCGGCGGGCAGCACCATCGATGTCTCATCCGGTGGTGCCGTCCTTGTCACTGGCAAGACCCAGGGCGGCAAGGGCGGCAATGTCACGATCATGGCCGGCCACGCACAGCAGGACGCCGGAACGCCCGGTGACGGCACTCTCGTCCTGGATGGCACCATCCGCGCCTATGGCGTGACCGGCGGCGGCGCGCTGACGATATCTTGGCCCGGCAACCTCCTGATCGGCGATAACGCTGGGCTGGCCGGCGGCGTGCTACCAGCCGGCACGCCGGCACCCGTCGCGCTGAAGCTCAAACAGGCGCTGACGATTCCGGCAGGTCAGCCGTTGCCGACGGCGCTGGTGCTGACCTTTACATCAATCGTTTACGACGCGCCGATCCCGGTCGAGGTCCGGTCGGCGGGTGTGCCGAGCACGCCGACAGGCGCGGACTGGACTATTCCGAAAGGGATATTGGTGCAGACACGGGTGAACGGCAACATAGAGTATTGGGACGCGGGTAAGGTGTTGCCGGCGGGGTCGGTCATCTTTAACTTTAACCTGGGCGGAGACGCCGGTGATGTCTTTCCGGCCGGCACCGTCTTCCCTTCGAGCGTTTTTCCCAACGGCATTCCGATCAAGCCCTATCAAATTACCTACGCCGCTGGATCGGTCCAATCCACGCCGATGACCTATCCGGTCGGCGCGATCATCCCGGCCGGCACGCTGTTGCCGCAAACGGTTGCGATCACCCCCGCGCCCGCGCTCAATCCCTCGTTCTTCACCGCAGGATTCTCCAGCTACGACATCAATGGCGGGCAAGGCATTCTCGTTGCGAACAACACTGTCCTTGCGCCCACGATGCCGGTCTACCGGTTTACCGCCGACAGCTATGCGGCGCGCACCGGCAGTGATCCGTCGTCGGCGATGTCGCTATGGCTGCCGCCGCTGTTCACCGAGAACCCGACGGGCGCGACGCTCACGCAGCGCGGCGGCGCCAGCGTGATCTTGCGCTCACTGACCAAATCCAGCGCTGGGGGACTCGTCGATGGCGGCGCGATTGTCGTGAGCGACGGCGCGTCGATCGCCGTCGATCCCGGGCAGAGCATCAAGCTCGATGCCTTTGGCCAGATCACGGTGCTCGGCAATCTCATCGCGCGCGGCGGCAGCATCAACCTCGTCAACGACGCTGACGGCAGTTCACTCGACAAGGGGCGCAACTTCGATGCGGCGGGTAACGGCCGCGGAGTTTCGATATGGATCGATGCCAATGCCAAGCTTGACGTGTCCGGGCTGGCTTACGGCGCGTCCGATTCCGCCGGGCACCGTTACGGGCAAGCAACTGACGGCGGCGCGATCACCATCAATGGCGGCGGCGCCTTCGTGATCATCCGTCCGGGCGCCGAACTCAATGCCGACGGGACGCAGCTCGCGATCGATCTCGCGGCGGGCGGCAATGCGCAGACAGCCAGCCAGCCGCTGACGCTTGCCCGTGGCGGCGGCTCGATTACGCTGTCCTCGCAGAGCGGGCTTTACCTCGACGGCGACATGCATGCGTTCGCCGGTGGCGCGGGCGCCTCGGGCGGCGGCCTGTCGATCGCGCTCACCACGCCGATCTTCGACCCGCGGTCGTTCCCCTTTGACCTGAGTGCTGGGTCCCACCTTGTTCCAGCGACTGCAGTCCTTCCCAGCGTCATGACGGTGGTGCAGGGACGTCTGGATTCGGCGCTGCCGCCCGACATCGCGCCCGGCACCAAGGCCGCCTCGCTCATGTTCGGACGGACCACGGTGAGCGCCGATATGGTCAAGGCCGGCGGGTTCGACAGCCTGACCCTGACCTCCGGCGACTATATGCAGTTCTCCGGCAACGTGTCGCTGGCGCTCGGCCGCAGCCTGACGCTGACCGCGGCGGCCTTCACGTCAGGGGCGCCCGTGTCCGGACCGATCGATTCCTCGATGCAGCCGACGACCGGCAGTGTGAAGCTGTCGGCGCCCTACATCCTCTTCAGTGAACCTGCGTCCGAGGTCAAGGACGGGTTCACCAGCGGCAGCATTCGCAATCCCGGCGGCGCGGCGGTGCCGACCATCGCGACCTTCGAAGCTGACGCAAACCAGATCGACATCCAGGGCCTCGTCCAGTTCTCGGCGCGCGCGCCGAACAACATGTTTGCGCCAGGGTTCCTGACGACGAAGCTGGTCAGCCAGGGCGACATCCGCTTCCTGTCGATGGCTGGGGTCATCACGACGCAGCTTGCCACCAGCGGCAATCTCGATCTCCTCGCCGCACAGCTTTATCCGGCGACCAACACCCTTGCCGCCGTGATCGCGGGCAGCGGCAATTCCGATCCCACCGTGACGCTGACCATCGGGCGCACCACCGATACCATTCCGGACGCGCCGTTGTCCGTGTTCGGCAGCCTCGCATTCCAGGCGCCGATCGTCGAACAGGGCGGCATCGTCCGCGCACCGTTCGGCACCCTGACGTTCGGCATGGGTTACCCGGTCTTCACGCCGCGCGTCGATCTGCTGCCGGGCAGCCTGACCTCGGTCTCGATGGCGGGCCTGACGATTCCGTACGGCGGCACTATCGACGGAGTCAGCTATAGCTATAACGGCGCCACCGTGAACAGCATCACGCTGCCCCTGACCAACTTCCCTAGCAACGGACGTGGGTCCGGCATCATCCTGGACGGGCAGTCGGTCAATGTCGCCAGCGGCGCAGTCCTGGACATGTCCGGCGGTGGCACGCTCAGCGGCGCGGGCTTCGTCTCCGGACGTGGCGGCTCGGTCAACGTGCTCACCACCCCGCTCGTCAACGCCAATCCCGCGGCCCCGCTCAGCAAGGCCGGCGACAAGGTCTACGCCATCGTGCCCGGCTATGCGTCCAGCTATGCGCCGGTCGCGCCCGAGAATGGCGCGGGCGATCCGGCGATCGGCCAGCGGGTCACCATTCCGGCGGGCGTTCCGGGCTTGCCGGCCGGCACCTACACCTTGTTGCCGTCCAACTATGCGCTGCTGCCCGGCGCGTATCGCGTCGAACTCGGCGGCAGCAGCACCAACCCGATCACCAGCCCCACGTCGGTCGGCAACGGCACCTACGTCGCCTCGGTGTCGACCGGCGTCGCCAACACCGCGATCCGCAGCAGCCTGCCGGTGACGGCGCTGATCACCGCTGGCGCGTCGGTCCGCAAATACTCGCAATACAACGAGCAGAGCTTCAGCGATTTCTTCACTGCGAATGCCGCGCAATTCGGCGGTCTGCGCCCGCTGCTGCCGGCCGACGGCAAGGCGCTGGTGCTGCAGTTCGAGGCGCCGTCATCCCCCGCGACGGGATCGGCGCTGACATTCAACGGCACCGCCTTGTTCCAGGGCGCGCAGGGCGGCTTCCCCGGTCAGGTGTTGTTGAGGAACGTCGGTGAAATCTATGCCGATGCGCCCACGCCGGGGTTCACCGGCGCCTCAGTGCGCGCAGCCGATCTCAATGCCCTCGGTGCGCCACGCCTGATGGTCAATGGCTACGAAGGGATCGTCGACGGCGTGATCCTGTTCCAGGGGGGAAGCGACATCGTCATCCGTGACGGGGTCACGCTCAGAGCAGGTGAGATATTCCTGGTCGGCGGCAACATCAGCCTCGGCAACAATGTGACGTTGAGCACGATCGGGCGGGGCGCCGCGCCGTTCGATTCGGTCTCGACCGGCATGGGTTACAACACCGCCTACGACGTCTCGGTGCTGGCGCTGTCCAACGGCGACCTCAATTTCCTCGGCTCGCAGGGCAACGGCGCTATCACGATTGGAGCAGGGGCGCAGCTTTATTCCGAAGGCACGCTGGCGTTTGCCACCAACGGTGCGTCCACGGTCGATTCCACGGCCCGTTTCGGATCGCGCAACATCGCGCTCGCCGCCGGCGCCATCAACATCGCCGCGACCGTCGCCGCGGCCGGCGCGCCGGCTGGTCTGCTGTTCGACCAGACACTGTTCAATACACTTGTTCATGGCGACGCCAGCCATGGCGCGCCAGCGCTAGAAAGGATCACACTGACTGGCAGCAACTCGATCAACCTGTTCGGCAGCGCCGGGCTCGATGCCACCGGCAGCGGCGTCGATCTCGTGCTCAACGCGTCAGCGATCTACGGATATGGCGCGGCAGGCGACCGTAACGTGATCGCCGCCAACAAGATCACCTGGAACGGGATCGCCGGCGCCACGCCGCCGGCCATCGCCGCGGGCGGGCCGGGCACCGGCAGCGGCACGCTCGATTTCGTCGCCGATGAGATCGATTTCGGCCGCTTCGCCTCGCTTGATACCACGTCGGTGAGCCGCGTCGTCTATGGCTTCGGCAATGTCAACATCACCGGTCGATCGCAGATCGTCTCGGCCGGCAACGGCAAGCTGTACGTCTATCAGTCGCCCAGCTCCGATCCTGCGGCCGTGTTCGGACAGAGCGGCGTGGGCGGCAACCTGACGCTGACGACCCCGCTCCTGACCGGGCTGCAGAAATCGATCATGGCCTATGCCGCAGGCGGCGCGCTCAACGTCGTCGCGCCCGCAGGTATCGCGCCGAGCGCGGCGAAGACCACGGTGTCGGGCGCCGAGATCGACCTGACCGGCGACAGCGTCGCCATCGGCAGCACCATCCTGCTGCCGAGCGGCAAGCTCGTGGTCAACGCCACCAACAACATCGCGCTCAATGATGGCAGCCGCATCGATCTCAGCGGCCAGCCGTCTCAGATCCAGAAGGCGACGGTCTACGGCTTCGGCGGCACGGCGATCTTCAACAGCGCGCAGGGCGGCGTCACGCAGACCGCGGGCTCGACAATTGACGTCTCCGCTACCAATGCCGATGCCGGATCGATCAGCATCAGCGCGGTCAATGGACCGGTCGCGCTCCGCGGCACGCTCAACGGCACGGCGACGGGGGGAGCCACCAGCGGCGACTTCAGCGTTACTACCGCCACGCTCTCCAACGCCGACTTCGCCGCGCTCAATGCACTTTTAACGCAGAGCGGCTTCTTCAATGCGCGCAGCTTTGACATCCGGACCGGTGATCTCGTCATCGGCGATGGCGTGAAAGCCCGCAATGTCATGGTCTCGGTCGACGGCGGCAGTCTCACCGTCACCGGCACGATCGATGCCTCCGGCGCGGCGCCGGGCACCATCCGGCTCTCCGCCGGCAACGGGTTGACGCTGGCCTCGAGCGCGGTGCTCGATGCCCATGGCACGGTGCTGCAGACAGACAGCTACGGGCACGCCATCGAGGCCAAGAACCGCGGCCATATCGAGCTGACCGCCGCGGGTGGCACGCTGACGCTGTCTCCTGGCGCCACGCTCGATCTTACCACGCCGAATGGAGTGGCCTATGGTGATGTCCAGCTGAACGCGCAGCGCACCGGCGAGACCTCGGGCGACATCGCCATCGATGCCGCCGGTCCGCTCCACATCAAGGGCGCGTACAGCATCGCGCTCAACGCGTTCTGGACCTACGACCTGCCGGCCGGCAGCGCCATCAGCCAGGCAACGCTTGACGGCTACGACACCGCGAGCACGGCATTTATCAATGCCGCACTGGCGAACGGCGCACTGCAGGGCAGGATCGCGGGCCTGTCCTCTTACGGCCGTACCTTCCACCTGCGCCCGGGCGTCCAGATCACCTCGAGCGGCGACCTGTCGACCTCGGGAGATATCGACCTCGCCAAATATCGTTACGGCGCGAGCGCCGATCGTGACCCCAACTCCGCCACTTACGGCGCAGGCGAACCGATGGCGCTGGTGGTTCGCGCCGCCGGCAACGTGACCGTCAACGGAAGTATCTCGGATGGGTTTAGATCGTCGCCGGGCGTGCCGGCCGTTTATGACCTTGTCGATGTCGCGAACAGCTCGTTCTTCCGTCTGACCACCACCAATCCCGGTGGCCCTTACACCTACTACCTTGACGACACAAAGGATGTGACGGTCGTTAATGCTTGGACTATTCCAAATGATGGTTTCTATATTTGGTGGACCACTTGGTGGTCGGGTCCTTACGTCGACAATAATGGCAATCAGTATAATCCTGGCGATACCATTCCGGCAGGCACGGTTCTTAGCATCAGTGACAGCTACGCCTTCGGGTTTGAGCTTTCGAACATGCCGACCCTTGCAGTCGTGGCGAGCCCGGCCATTCCAGGCGCGGCTGCCACAGCCCCGGCGGCATCAATGCTCGCGCCCGGCTCGCTGTCGGCATCGGTTCGCCTCGTGGCGGGCGCAGATCTCGCAGCCGCCGACCAGCGCGCGCTGCAGACGAGACAGGCGCTCAACGGTCGCGGCAATCTCACGCTGAACGATCCTGCTTACGATTCATCGCGCATGTTCAGCGTGGTCCGCACCGGCACCGGCAATCTCGACCTGCTCGCCGGTGGAAGCTTCAGCGAGACCACGCCTTACGGCGTCTACACCGCCGGCACACAATCCGCGCCGGTCCTCGCGGCTGACGGCAGCAACCCTTACGACGTCGTTGGAGCTGCGAGCAGCGGCACCTCGCACGCGTGGTATCCGGAGCATGGCGGCGACCTCCTGCTCACGGCTCAGCAGGACGTCACCGGCAACATCCAGATCTTCAACAACAACACCCGCTGGGTGGACTCCGATCTCACCGGCAACTGGTTCGGCCGGCAGGGAGGCGGAGGCTTGTCCGCCGATCCGACCGCTTGGTGGGTCAACTTCGGCTCCTACGCAAAGACCGCTCCAGATCGCGATAGTAAGCAGCTCGTCGGCTTCCAGGGCATCGGCACTCTCGGCGGTGGCAACCTGACCGTGATTGCGGGCGGCAACGCAGGCGTGACGGGCAACGGCTCGACCGGTCTCGATCTCGCGGTGGCTTCGACTGGACGGGTGCTGGCGGACGGCACGCTGCTGCAAACCGGCGGCGGCGACCTCACACTGAAAGTCGGCGGCAAGCTTAACTTCGTAATGCCGATCTTATCTTCGCAAGTGCCCGACTATTACGGCTCTATCACCGATCTGCGCGGCGACATTGTCGTGAAAGCTGGTTCTATCGGTGCGTTCGCGGTGAACAACGGCGGTGCCGCCTTCACCTCGGTCGATCCGCGCGCAACCGATCCCAATATCTTCAAGCGCTCGCTGAAGACGCCCGGCCCGATCTTCACGCCGGGTGACGGCACGGTCAGCATCATGACGCGCGGCGACCTGGTGTTCGGCGGCGCCGGTGATGCCGGCATGGGAGCCTTGGTCGATCTCAAAGGCATTCCCTATACGCTGCGCAATGCGGATGGCACGACCACGCTCGTCGCCGGCGGGCAATCGAGCTTCACGCTATGGAGGCCGGCGACCGCGATCAACCTGTATTCAGCCGGCGGCGACGTCGCGCCGTTGACGGGGACCGCCTTCAACGCCGTTGAAAACAGCAACGGCTTCTATCCAGGAACGTTGATCGTTGCGGCGGCCAACGGCGATATCCGCTTTGCGGAGCCCGTGTCTCGCGATCAGACCTTCACGGTTCTCGAGCTGATGCCATCGCCATCAGGCCAGCTTGAACTCCTCGCCGCAGGCTCGATCTACGGCTCGACCCAGGTGGTCGCAATGTCAGGGGCCGATATGAGCACGCTGGCAACGCCGTTCCGTCCCGTGTTCAATACGTCGGTGGGCGGCGGCGGCAACACCAACGCCAGCCCGACGTCGGCGTACATGGTCAATCAGTTCAATCCGATCGCCTTTGGTGAGGATACGCCCATCTCCAATCTGCATGCGGGCGATGCGCAGCCCGCGCTGGTCTATGCAGGCTTGGACATCGACGACCTGATCCTCGGGCAGCAGCAGAACGCCAGCATCAACTTCCGAACCGCTCCGAACCACGACACCTGGTATCTTGCGGCCAAGCCGTTCGAGGTGATCGCCGGGCGCGATATCGTCGGCACCGGCCCGACGCCAAGCGTGTTCCTGAACACGAGCGACAACGATATCTCGCTCATGCAGGCGGGCCGCGACATCATCTACCAATCGGTCACCGTCGCAGGTCTCGGCCTGCTTCAGGTGCAGGCCGGCCGCAACCTGTACCAGGGCTATTACGGATCGCTGCTTAGCGTGGGCGATATCGTCAACCCGTTAAACAAAGCGGGTGGCGCCGGCATCACGGTGCTGGCGGGAGTCGGCGCGAGCGGTCCCGACTATGCCGCTTTCGCCAAGCTGTATTTCGATGCGGCCAACCAGTTGCCAGGCGACGGCACGCCGCTCGCCGGCAGCGGCAAGGTGGTCCACAGCTATGACCAGGAATTGCTGGCGTGGCTGCAGCAGCGCTTTGGCTACACCGGCACCGCGGCAGACGCGCTCGCCCTCTTCCTGGCTCTGCCCACGGCGCAGCAGGGCGTCTTCGTGCGTGACGTCTATTACAAGGAGCTCACCCTGAGCGGCCGCGAATACAGCGGTGCGATCACGAGCCCGCGCCCTCGCAGCTATCTGCGCGGCCGCGAGGCGATCGCGACGCTGTTCCCGGATCAGGATGCCGACGGCAAGCCGATTGCCTATTCAGGCACACTCACGATGTTCAGTGGCTTTACAAAGGATGTCTTGGGCAATACCTACCTCGCCGATGCCGGCATCCAAACCCAGTTCGGCGGCGGCATCCAGATCCTCAATCCGGGCGGAAGGACCCTCATCGGCGTGGAAGGCGTGTCGCCGGGCGCCGGCGCAGGCCTGATCACGCGGGGCTCAGGCGACATCGACGTCTATTCGCTCGGCAGCGTGCTGCTCGGCCAGAGCCGCATCATGACCACTTTCGGCGGCAACATCCTGGTGTGGTCGGCCACCGGCGACATCAACGCCGGCCGCGGCTCGAAGACGACGACGATCTTCACGCCGCCCAAACGCACCTACGATGCCTATGGCAACGCCTCGCTGTCGCCGGTCGTGCCGTCGGCCGGCGCCGGCATCGCAACGCTCAACCCGATCCCGCAGGTGCCGGCGGGCGATATCGATCTGATCGCGCCGCTCGGCACCATCGACGCCGGCGAGGCCGGCATCCGCCATTCCGGCAACGTCAACCTTGCCGCGCTGCAGATCGTCAATGCCGCCAACATCTCCGGGCAGGGCACGGTGACGGGCGTGCCGACCGTGCAGGCGCCAAACATCAATGCTGCGCTTGCGGCGAACAGCACCGCCGGGGCGGCGCAAAAGACCACGGCGCCGACGCAGTCCACCAACAGCGACCAGCCATCGATCATCATGGTCGAATTCCTAGGTTTCGGTGGCGGCAATGGCGACCAGGATGAAACCTCACGCAAGGATCGCCGCAGCGACGCTTCCGGTGGACTCCGCTACGATCAAAATAGTTCGGTTCAGTTCGTGGGCCTCGGCAACCTCACCAGTGAGGAAAAGGTCCAGCTAACCGAGAGAGAAAGACATAACCTGAAAGGGCAATCTCGATAGCGCGCCGGAGGTTCTGCCCGCGCAAGCCCGATGACCCGGTTTTCGCCGAAATGCGGGATACGATAAACTCGGCGACCCCCGTCGTCCCGGGCTTGCCCCGGGACCCATAACCACAGGCCTCTGTGGTGCGCTCCGCTGCAACCAATTGCTCCCGCCACAACAACCTCCTGTGGCTACGGGTCCCTGCTTTCGCACGGACGACAGTCGTAGGATGGGTAGAGCGCAGCGAAACCCATCATTCGCGTGGAGAGGTCTGCGCGGATGATCTTCGAGCTATGCTGGCATTGCACTGCGACCTGACGATGAGACATCGCCTTTCGAAAACGCACGAATGAAAGCGGTAGAGGGGCTGACGTAGTCGAGGATTGTTGATCTATGCTGGGTTGACCGCCCTGTTTTCTCTTGTGAGAACGCGGCCCCAACTTACTATTATTATGGGTGCAAGGTTTGTGGCGCAGATTCGGAGTATGCCAATGAATTTGAGTCGCCGAGGTTTCATCAAACTCACCGGAACCAGCCTTGCAGCCTCAAGCCTCGGTGCACTGGGCTTTGGCTATACCGGCGAGGCGCTTGCCGCAGCGGTTCGACCGTACAAATTGGCAGCCGCGACCGAGACCCGCAACACCTGCACCTACTGCTCTGTCGCCTGCGGCATACTGATCTACAGCATGGGCGACCGTGCCAAGAATGCGCGATCCAACATCATCCATATCGAGGGCGATCCGGATCATCCGGTGAACCGCGGGACGCTTTGTCCGAAAGGCGCGGGCCTCTTGGACGTCGTTCATGCGCCGACGCGGCTGAGAGCGCCGCGCTATCGCGCTCCCGGCAGCAACGCGTTCAAGGAAGTCACCTGGGACTTCGCGCTCGACCGTATCGCGCGGCTGATGAAGGACGACCGCGACAAGAATTTCATCGCCAAGAACGCCGCCGGCACGACCGTGAATCGATGGACCAGCACCGGCATGCTGGCGGCCTCTGCGTCGTCGACCGAGACCTCCTACGCGACATGGAAGGTCGTGCGCGCGCTGGGCATGGTGGTCTTCGACAACCAGGCGCGGGTCTGACACGGACCGACGGTGGCCAGTTTGGCCCCATCATTCGGTCGCGGTGCGATGACCAACACCTGGCAGGATATCAAGAACGCCAATGTGGTGATCGTGATGGGCGGCAACGCCGCTGAAGCGCATCCGTGCGGCTTCAAATGGGTGATCGAAGCCAAGATCGAGAACGGCGCCAAACTGGTGGTCGTCGATCCCCGCTTCACGCGCACCGCTTCGGTCGCGGACATGTATGCGCCGATCCGTCCGGGCACCGACATTGCGTTCCTGAACGGGCTGATCCGCTACTTGCTGGAAAAGGATGCGATCCAACATGAATATGTGAAGCACTACACCAACGCCGGCCTGATCGTGAAGGAGGACTTTGGATTCGAGGACGGACTCTTCAGCGGCTTTAACGAAGAGAAGAAGACCTACGATAGATCGAGCTGGGATTTCGAACTCGACGAACAGGGCTTCGCCAAGGTCGACGACACCTGGCAGAACCCGCGCTGCGTCATCAACTTGATGCGCCAGCACGTCGATCGCTATACGCCGGAGATGGTGTCGCGTATCAGCGGCACGCCACAGGACAAAATTCTGCAGGTCTATGAACTGATCGCCACCACGGCGGCACCTGACAAGGCATTGACATGCCTGTTCGCGCTTGGCTGGACGCAGCATTCTGTCGGCTCGCAGAACATCCGCGCCATGGCGATGGTCCAATTGCTGCTCGGCAATATCGGCGTCGCCGGCGGCGGCATGAACGCGCTGCGCGGTCATTCCAACATTCAGGGCCTGACGGATGTCGGTCTGCTGTCGAACCAGATTCCCGGTTATCTGTATCTGCCGACGGACCAGGAGACGACCTTCGAGGACTACATGAAGACGCGGCAGTACAAGCCGCTGCGTCCCGGTCAGGTCAGTTATTGGCAGAACTACCGCAAATTCATTGTCAGCTTCCAGAAAGCGATGTTCGGCGATTCCGCGACATCAGACAATGACTGGGCCTATGACTGGCTGCCCAAGCTCGACGTTCCCCTCTACGACATCATCCGCGCGTTCGAAATGATGAACCAGGGCGAGATGAACGGTTACATCTGCCAGGGCTTCAATCCGTTGCAGGCATTCCCGGATCGCGGCAAGATTCGTCGGGGCCTCAGCAAGCTGAAATTCCTGGTGACGATGGATCCGCTGGATACGGAGACCTCGCGGTTCTGGGAAAATTTCGGTCCGCAGAATCCTGTTGATCCGTCCCAGATCCAGACCGAAGTCTTCCAGTTGCCGACGACCTGCTTTGCCGAAGAGAACGGCTCACTGGTCAATTCCGCGCGCTGGCTGCAATGGCACTGGAAGGCTGCCGAGCCGCCGGGCGACGCGAAGTCGGATATCTGGATCATGAGCGGCATCTATCATCGTATGCGCGAGCTGTACCGCAAGGAGGGCGGCGCATTCCCGGATCCGATCCTGAACATGACCTGGAATTATACCGACCCGACCAGCCCCGATCCGGAGGAATTGGCGAAGGACATGAACGGCCGGGCGCTGGTCGATCTCAAGGACGCGACCGGCGCGGTGACGGTGGCTGCGGGCAAGCTGCTCGACGGCTTCGCGCAACTGCGCGACGACGGCACTACGGCAAGCGGCTGCTGGATCTTCACGGGTTGCTACACCGAGAAGGGCAACCAGATGGCGCGGCGCGACGCCAGCGATCCACGGGAGCAGGGCATCGCTCCGAACTGGGCCTGGGCGTGGCCAGCCAATCGGCGAATTCTCTACAATCGCGCCAGCGCCGATCTCAATGGCAAGGCGTGGAATCCGGAGAAGCCCATCATCGAATGGAATGGCAAGCAGTGGGTCGGCATTGATGTTCCCGACTACACGCCGACGACAAAACCGTCTGATGGCGTCGGTCCGTTCATCATGAACGCCGAAGGCACCGGACGATTGTTCGCGCGCGACCAGATGGTGGATGGTCCGTTCCCTGAGCACTATGAGCCGCTGGAGTCGCCATCTCAAAATGTCCTCCATCCGAAGGTGAGGTCCAATCCGGTGGCGCGCGTGTTTGCCGATGATCGCGCAGATTTCGGCACCTCGTCCGAATTTCCGTATGTCGGCACCACCTATCGGCTCACCGAGCATTTCCATTTCTGGACCAAGCACGCGCTCATCAACGCGATCCTCCAGCCGGAGGAGTTCGTCGAGATCGGCGAAGCGCTGGCCAAGGAAAAAGGCATCGACCAGGGCGGCTGGGTGCGAGTGTCCTCGAAGCGCGGCTTCATCGTCTGCAAGGCTTACGTCACCAAGCGCATCAAGCCTTTGACGGTCGACGGGAAACCGACACATGTGATCGGCGTGCCCCTGCACTGGGGTTTCACGGGGCAGGCGCGAAAGGGATTCGGCGCCAATACGCTGACTCCTTCAGTGGGCGATGCGAACACGCAGACGCCGGAATTCAAGGCGTTCCTGGTGAACGTCGAAAAAGCAACCGGTCCGGCGGCCTGAAGGAGCGATCAATGGCAGACCTACAGTCCCAGGACTACATTCGGCGCTCAGCGACGACCTTGACGCCTCCCGCAGCGCGCAACTACGAGCAACAGGTTGCAAAACTCATCGATGTGACGCGTTGCATTGGCTGCAAGGCCTGCCAGTCGGCATGCATGGAATGGAACAACCTTCGTCCCGAAGTCGGATATTTCGAAGGCTCTTACGAAAATCCGATGGATCTAGGCCCAGAAGTCTGGACGCTGATGCGTTTCAACGAATGGGAGAATGAAAAAGGCGATCTGGAGTGGCTGATCCGCAAGGATGGCTGCATGCACTGCGAAGATCCCGGTTGTCTCAAAGCCTGCCCGGCGCCCGGCGCGATCGTGCAATATGCGAATGGGATCGTGGATTTTGTCAGCGACGCCTGCATCGGCTGCGGCTATTGCGTGAAAGGGTGTCCATTCAATATTCCGCGCATCAGCCAAACCGATCACAAGTCCTACAAATGCACGCTGTGCTCGGATCGGGTGTCGGTGGGGCTGGAGCCGGCTTGCGTCAAGACCTGCCCGACAGGCGCGATCATGTTCGGGACGAAGAGCGACATGACGGATTGGGCTCAAGAGCGGATCAAGGATCTGAAATCGCGCGGCTTTGAGAATGCCGGTCTTTACGATCCTCCGGGCGTCAGCGGCACGCACGTGATGTATGTTCTGCATCACGCCGATAAGCCATCGATTTATTCGGACTTGCCGGAACAGCCGCATATCAGTGATTTCGTCAGCTTCTGGAAGGGGCTGATCAAGCCCGTCGCGCTCGCCGGTCTTGCGTTCACCGCGCTGGCCGGATTCTTCCACTGGATCACGGTCGGGCCGAATGACGTGCAGCCTGAAGATGAAGCCGAAGCGGAGCGGCTGTTGCGTTCAGCGGAGAAGCCGCGATGACATATCCGAGCGGCACCATCATCCGCTATTCGGCAGCCAGCCGGATCAACCACTGGATCACCGGTGGCTGCTTCGTGCTTCTGGTGTTGTCGGGCCTGGCGATGTTTCATCCCATGCTGTTCTTCTTGTCGAACCTGTTCGGGGGCGGCCAATGGACACGCGCCGCTCATCCATGGATCGGCGTTGTGCTGTTCATCAGTTACACCGGGTTGATCATTCAGTTCTGGCGCGATGAAATGTGGACTCGCGACGATCTCGCCTGGACCGGGGCCATCACCCGCGTTCTCGTCAATGAGGAAGACGGCGTCCCGGAAGTCGCGCGATTCAATGCCGGCCAGAAGTTCGTGTTCTGGGCCATGGCTCTGCTGGTGCCGGTTCTGTTCTTTAGCGGCCTTGTGATCTGGGAAGTCTATTTTTCGTCGTACACGACGATCGAGCAGCAGCGGATCGCCGTGCTGATCCATAGCCTGGCGGCCATCGGGGCGATCATCGTATGGATCATCCACGTCTATGCCGGCCTCTGGATCAGAGGCTCGATGCGGGCCATGACCCTAGGCTATGTCACGCCGGGCTGGGCATATCGGCACCATCGCAAGTGGTTCACACGTTTGGCAGAAACAGGGTCGAAAGGACCGGTGCCTCGCGTAAGCCATGACACTCCATCGATAAGGAGCGGTTCGTGAGGCAAGGCGAAGTCGCACCGCAGGGAAAATGGGAGGGCGTTCTCGGAGGCGTCAAAGCTCCGGAGGCGATCGTGCTTGCCGATCCGTTGAAAAGATTCGCCAATACATCCACTCGGCTCGCTGCGTTGGCGCCCGGGCATCCGATGGAAGACTGGCTGCGTTTCATGTCGCACCTCGCTCGGGCTCAGCAGGCCGCGGCGATCACCGCGAAGTCTCCCGTGCCCCCCGACCGATTTGCTGTCGAACAGGCGGTCGAAGCCCGCATGCCGCCACTCGCTGCGGATGGACATCGCAGAGATTCTGCCTGGCGCGACGGCTTGACGGCATTACTGGATAATTTCGACAACGCATCTGCGCCGCCACAAGCGCTGGCGGTCATGGCCGACTTACGCGCAAGCGACGCCGCCACGCTCGAGCGGTTGGCCGATGCATTCCTTCACGGCCACGTCGGAGCTTCGCAGGCCGGCGCGGCGCTCTACATTGCCGCCGCATTGCAGGTCTATTTCACGCGCATGGCGGCGAGCCTGCCCGCATCGTCGCTTCGTTTGTTGGAGCGCCGCGGACTTTGTCCGTGCTGCGGCTCGACACCCAGCGCAGGTCTGGTGACGGCGTCGGGGCAGACGCCGGGCGCGCGTTATCTTTACTGCTCGCTCTGCTCGACGGCGTGGAATCACGTTCGCGCGGTTTGCATCACTTGCGGCGAATCGCGCTCAGTCGCGCTCGAAGGTATCGAAGGTGACAGCGGCGCGGTCAAAGCCGAGACCTGCAACGAATGCCATACCTATGCGAAGATGATCTACCAGAAGCAGGACACCAAGGCCGACCCGTTCGCCGACGATCTCGCGACACTCGGGCTTGATGTGCTTGTCGGCGAAGCCGGCTGGTCGCGTCACGCACCCAATCCATTGCTGCTGACGGGAGAAGGTTGATCCATGTTGACACCGTCCGTTCGTTTGACTGATCTTGCCCATGGAGGAGGCTGCGGCTGCAAACTGGCCCCGTCCGTTCTCCAGCAACTTCTCGCCAATCAAGCAGCGGCTGCGCCTTACGCACAGCTCCTCGTCGGCACCGAAACCGGGGATGACGCCGCGGTCTGGCAGATCGACGACAAGACCTGCATCATCGCGACCACCGATTTCTTCATGCCGGTCGTAGACGATCCGCATGATTTCGGACGGATCGCGGCGGCGAACGCGATATCGGACGTCTATGCCATGGGCGGAAAGCCGATCATGGCGCTCGCTATTCTCGGCATGCCGCTCGGAAAACTTCCGATCGAAACCGTGCAGGGGATTCTGGGCGGCGGCGCGTCGATCTGCGCTGAGGCCGGCATTCCTATCGCGGGCGGTCATTCGATCGACTCCGTGGAGCCGATCTATGGTCTCGCTGTGATCGGTTTGTGCAGCCCGGATAACGTTCGCAAGAATTCCGGCGCCCGTCCCGGTGACGCGTTGATCCTGACCAAGGGCATTGGCATCGGCATCTATTCGGCCGCCTTCAAAAAGCGCGCACTCTCCGACGAGGCCTATGCGGAGATGATTGCGTCAACGACCTTGCTGAACCGGATCGGTCAGGTGCTGGGTGACGACGCGGATGTCCATGGCATCACCGATGTGACCGGGTTCGGCCTGTTGGGGCATGGCCTTGAAATCGCGCGAGGGGCCCGCGTGCGCCTGACGATAGAGCAGGGCCGCATCCCGTTTCTCGAAGCGGCGCAGCGGCTGGCGCTTTCGGGCTATATTACCGGCGCCTCCGAGCGCAACTGGGCGAGCTACGGTCATCAGGTGATGCTGCCGCCTGAGTTACCGTCATGGCGGCGTGCGCTGTTGACCGATCCGCAAACATCCGGTGGTTTGCTGGTGGCCTGCAAGGCGGATCGAGCTGAGGCGATCTGTGCGATGATCAAAGCGGCCGGTTATCCGCGCGCCAGCATCATTGGATCGGTCGGCGCAGGCGAGCCCGCCATTGAGATCATCTAGGTCATTCAGGAAGTGGCGGAAGAGAGCGGGAGTCGAACCCACCAAAGACAGGCTCGCTGCCTCACTCGGATTTGAAGTCCGAACGCCCCACCGGGGACGATTCTCTTCCCTGTATTTGATCGGTTGAATGCACCAGGGGTCCGAACAAGTCCAGACGATGCCGGTTTATCCGGCGCATGTCATCCTTGTTGACAGTCACGCCATGCCGATCGAAGAAGTCGAGGATCTGGATGGCGACCTTTCGGCCGTTCTCGACACGGTCGCGAAATTGCGCAGCGGTGAAAACGCCGTTCGCGGAACGGCCGGCAAGGTCGGCAACGATGCCCACCATTTCAAGGACCGTGCCGCGCAAGAAGAAATGGTCATGCGCGATTTCGTCGGCCCAGCCCATCCGGCCGGCCAGCTTCAACAGCCTGCGGATGTCGCGCTCCGGATGCCCCGTTGCGGTCGCGATGTCGCGCACGCGTGGCGGGCGGAAGCGGGCGCCTCCTGCCAGGAGCGGTTGGACCGTGGCCCAGGATTCTTCATCTCTGGGCGAAAGACGCACGGCATGGGTGGGCAAGCGCACAAAGGAGCCGTCGAGGACAACATGACCCATCGACGCCATTTTTTGCAACGCTGCGGCGAATTCCGCCGCCGGCAGCGGCGGCTGGAACATAAGCCGGAGTTTCTCGCGTCCGATCCCTTGCAGATCGGGATTGTCGCGATGGTAGGCGGCGACGTGCTCAGTGAGCTCGGCGAGCACCAATTGCCAACGGTCGGGGGCGAGCGCGAGTCTCGATTCCCGCGTCTCCAGGACAACCAGGTCCAGTGCGTCTTCGATGCGCTTTGCTTCTGTCGCGGACAGCGCGCGGCCTCTTGCAAAGGCGGCGAGGTCCCAGGCGAATGGCGATGTGGCCAGCAGCTTCTTGAAAGCAGTCAGCGGATCGAAAAGCGCAAGGGCGGCACGCTGCGCCCGCCGTTCGGCCGTTCCGCGCCGCCGCTTCGGCGGACGCAGATCGATGAAATAACCGCCGCCCATCGTGCGTTGCGCGGACGCATCGCGGATCACGTAGCGATCCGGAATGGCGGCGGCGATCGGCCGCTCCAGCACGAGTTGAACATCGGCCGTCGCGCCTGGACGAACGGGCTCATCGCCCAGCAGCACGATGCGCGCGCCTATTTCGGTAGAGGCGTGGTGCAACCGGACCGGAAGCCATTGCTTGATCGGTTTGGTCTCGCCCGGCAACAGACGCAGCCTGGCATCGATCCGATCCGTTGGCGCGTGCAGGTCGGGATCCAGCACCACATCGCCTCGATGAATGCTCTCTTTCGTGATGCCTTCGCCGGCGAGATTGAGCGCGCAACGGTCTCCGGCTCGTCCGATCTCCGCCGGTTTGTTCTGAGCATGCAGGGACCGCACGCGCGCAGGCAGGCCCGACGGACTAATGAGGATGTGATCCTCGACGCGAACGGAACCGGACAACACCGTGCCGGTAACGACAACGCCTATCCCCTGGAGGGTAAAGACGCGGTCAACCGCGAGCCGAAAACGGCCCGCCGCCGAACGTTGCGAAACATGCTTTGCCGACGCCGCCAGCCTTGCGCGCAGGTCGTCAATTCCCCGCCCCGTCGGAGCGGAGACCGGGACAATGTCGGCTCCCTCAATGGTGGTCCCTTCGATTGCTTCGCGGACTTGCGCGGAGAGATCAGCAAGCCGCTGCGGTGAAACCAGATCGGACTTGGTCAGCGCGACGATTCCGTGCCTGATGCCAAGCAGATCGATGATCGCCAGATGCTCCAGCGTTTGCGGCATGATGCCGTCATCTGCGGCGATCACGAGCAAGGCGAAGTCAATGCCGCTTGCGCCGGCGAGCATGGTATGTACCAGGCGCTCGTGACCTGGAACGTCGATAAAGCCCAGGATCTCCCCGCCATCGACGGGCAGATAGGCGAAGCCGAGATCGATGGTGATGCCACGCGCTTTTTCTTCCTTCAGCCGGTCACCATCGACGCCGGTCAATGCTTTGACCAGCGCGGTCTTGCCATGATCGATATGGCCGGCCGTTCCGATGATCATTGCTCAGGTCGACGCATCAGGATTCAATTCGGCAGGATTCAATTCGGAAAGCGTGGATACGAATTCATCTTCCTCCGACAGGCAACGCAGATCCAGCGTCAGGCCGTCATCTGCAATTCGTCCGATCACAGGCCGTCGCAGCCCGCGCAGGCCGGCGGCCAATCGGTCCAGCGCGCCGCTTCCGGAGGCGGAGCGAATCACAAGACCTGCGCTGGCGATGGTGTCGAGCGGCAGCGCGCCGGAGCCGATCTGGCTTTCACAATTGCACAAATCCACCGTGTAAGCCTTGCCAACGGCTTGAGCGACGACCGGGCGCAACCGGCCAGCTTGAGCTTCGATATCCGTCTTGGTGCGCGCCAGCAAACGCAAAGTCGGCAATCGCTCGGCCAGCCGATCCGGATCGCGATAGAGCTTCAACGTCGCCTCGATGGCGGCAAGTCTGACCTTGTCGACGCGGAGCGCACGCTTCATCGGATTGCGGTTGATCGCGGCGATCAAGGATGTCTTGCCGACAACGAAACCTGCCTGAGGTCCGCCAAGCAGCTTATCGCCCGAAAATGTCACGAGGCCGGCGCCGGCCGCAACCGCCTCCCGCACCGTCGGCTCCTTTTGCAAACCGTATTTCGAAAGATCGACCAGCGTGCCGGACCCGAGATCGTTCAGGAGCGGAACGCTCGCTTCGCTGGCGATGGTCGCAAGTTCTGCGGCGCAGACTTCAGCCGTGAAGCCCTGGATGCGATAGTTCGACGTATGAACTTTCAGGATGACGCCGGTCCGTTCGCTCAGTGCCGCGCGGTAATCCTTCGCGTGCGTTCGGTTGGTGGTTCCCACTTCGACCATGTTTGCACCGGCCCGCGCCATGATATCAGGCATACGGAAGGCGCCGCCAATCTCGATCAGTTCGCCGCGCGAGACGATCGCTTCGCGCCCTTGAGCCAGCGTGTTGAGGCAGAGCAGAACCGCCGCTGCATTGTTGTTGACGATGGTTGCGTCTTCCGCGCCGGTCAGCTCGCAAAGGAGCTGCCGCACGTGATCGTCGCGCTCGCCCCGCTTGCCCGTCGAGAGATCGAATTCGAGTGCTACGGGGCCGCGCATTGCCGCAACGGCTGCCTCGATCGCCTCGTCGGCAAGCGAGGCCCGGCCGAAGTTGGTGTGCAGAATGGTCCCGGTCAGATTGAACACCGAACGCAGTCCTGACATGTCCCGTTCGTTGAGCAGCGCCAAGGCGCGAAGCGCAACGTCCTCGATGCTGGGAGGCGGGGCACCGCTCCTTATCTCGTTCCGGGCGTCGTCGATCGTGGCGCGAATAGCCTCAGTCGACGCCACGCGCCCAAAGCGCTGCAACAGGGCGACAGCCGAATCCGAATTCAAGATCGCCGAGACAGATGGCAGGCTGCGCAGGCTGGCGGATGTCGAATCTTTCATTCGCATTCCGGACATTAGGTGGGTTGGGAGCAACTCCAGCGTTCTAAAGGGCGGTTGTGTCCCCGCCTGTTGCAAAGTGTCTATGAATTGGGACGTTTTCAATACCCTGAGCACCCATCGGTTGAGTCTCTCGCGTTCCGCCGGGATGCGATTGATCCTGGGTCCAGAAGCTGATCCAACTCTGGCGTCAGCGATACCGGTGCATTAGATACTCCCCACCATGCACGACCATGCGCTCGAGGACTTCGTCAACCGCCACTCACGTCTGTTCGTTCTGACGGGAGCGGGCTGTAGTACAAATTCCGGTATCCCGGACTATCGCGATAGCGACGGCAAGTGGAAGCGGACACCGCCGGTCACCTACCAGGCCTTCATTCGTGAGCACGCGACCCAGCAGCGCTATTGGGCACGAAGCCTGATCGGGTGGCGGAGATTCGGCCGTGCATTGCCCAACGATGCCCACCATGCGCTGGCCAAGCTGGAAGCGAAGGGGCGAAGCAAGATTCTCCTGACCCAAAACGTGGATGGGCTTCACCAGGCTGCCGGCAGCAAGCAGGTCATCGACCTGCACGGACGGCTTGATATGGTTCGGTGCCTGGGATGTGCGTCGACGACGCCAAGGTCGACTTTCCAGGACGAATTGGCGCGCTTGAACGGCGCATGGCTCGCTTTGGACGCTGCGGATGCGCCGGACGGAGACGCTGATGTTGAGCAGGAAGATTTCTCAAGCTTTGTCGTCCCGGCTTGCCAGTGCTGCGGGGGCGTTCTCAAGCCGGATGTCGTCTTCTTCGGCGAAAATGTTTCGCGCGACATCGTCGCCACTGCCAGGAGCCATCTGAACGAAGCCGACGGCATGTTGATCGTCGGTTCCTCGCTTATGGTCTATTCCGGCTTTCGCTTCGCGCAGATGGCGGCTCAAAATGGCCTACCGATCGCGGCTGTCAATCTCGGTCGGACCCGAGCCGATCACCTGCTCACGCTGAAGGTGGAAAATCGGTGCGAAGCGGCACTTGCCTTCTTGCTGTGAGAAATCCGGCGAGCGTCAGGAGCGACAAAGCTACGGTGACTTTCCAATAGACCAAAGAATGGCGTTGGTGAGGATTCGTTGAAAGCGAGTGTCGCGCCATACTGAAGCCTCGTGGCCCAGCGCCGTATAGAACACTCGCCCCCGGCCGTAAGATCGGGTCCAGGCGAGGGGCCAGCCATAGGACCGTTGATGCACACCCGGCTTGCCAAGGTCCACCGAGTTTTGGTCGAGGCGTAGCAGCACCTGTGATCCGCGATGGTCGAAGTCTCTGATCTGGTAGATCTCGTCCTCGAACTGCAAGGTATCGCCGAGATGCGCCACCAGTGGATTGCCGGGATCAACGACATTGATGGTCACGGCCTGATGCCATGGATGACCATCGAAGTAACCGCCGATCAGATCAAGATAATCCGGCCAAGTGTAGAACGTGTCCGTGGCTGAATGAACGCCGAGGAAACCACCGCCGGAGCGCACAAAATTGAGAAGAGCTGCTTTTTCAGCGTCCTTCATTGGGAGTTCTCCGGTGGTGAAGAACATCACCCCGGCATAGCGTCTGAGGTTGTCGGTCGAAAACTCGGATATGTCTTCTGTGGCAGTGACCTCAAAGGCGCCGGAACTCCGTCCAAGCTGTGTCAGTATTGACTCGGAAAGCGGTATGACTTCGTGCCGATAGCCGGCGGAGAGTGTGAAATAAAGGATGCGTTCCGGCAACCGCTCTGCACGCGCGCCGAACGGCCGGATTGCCGCCGCGCTGCCGAGGAGCGCTATGAACTCGCGTCGCCTCACGGTCCCTCCCGCAGCCTGCGCAATCATAATCACCCTCGCGCAAAGTGGAAGGGTTTCGAGGCGAACAGGGGAGAGCCGATCGTCGCGCGCATGTACGACACTGCGATGGTCTTGGCGCCCAGAAAGACAAATCGCTACTCGATTGCGGCCTTGATGAGGTTCAGCAATTCCTGATACGGCTCACGGCTCGGCGGGTCCGACGGCGCTTGCCGCATCAGATCGTAGATCTTCGGAACGAGTTGGACAGCCTGGTCGAGTTCGCCGTCGCGACCCGGCTGATAACCGCCCATTAACCGAAGATCGCGCGTGTCCTCGAAGCGCGCGATCATGGCGCGCAACTTTCGCAGCAAATTGCGTTCATCCGCGGTCCAGACTTGCTGGGCGAGGCGCGATACCGATGAAAGTACGTTGACGGCGGGATAGCGCCCCTGATCTGCGACCTCCCGGTCAAGCACTATGTGCCCATCGAGGGTGCCGCGCACCGTGTCTGCTACCGGCTCATTGTGGTCATCGCCATCGACGAGCACGGAATAAATGCCGGTGATTGAGCCCTGTCCGTCGATGCCGGGTCCGGACCGTTCGAGCAGGCGCGGCAGCTCGCTAAAGACGCTTGGGGCGTAGCCGCGCGCAACCGCGGGCTCGCCGGTGGCCAGCGCGATTTCGCGGGCCGCATGAGCGAATCGCGTGACCGAATCGACGATCAGCAGCACCGATTCGCCGCGATCCCGAAAATATTCGGCGATCGTGGTGGCGGTCTTTGCCGCCAGGCGGCGCATCATCGGACTCTCGTCGCTCGTGGACACCACCGTGATCGCGCGCGATCGATGGTGAACCAGTGCCTCCTCGAGGAATTCGCGTACCTCGCGGCCGCGCTCGCCGACCAAGGCCGTGACGACGGTGTCGAAGCCCTGGCTTTGCGCGATCATGGACAGCAACGTTGTCTTGCCGACGCCCGATCCGGCAAAAATACCAATGCGCTGCCCGACGCAGAGCGGCGTAAACAGATCCAGCACGCGCACTCCCGTCCGCAACGGCGTGCGCACGCGGGCCCGGCTGATGGCGGGCGGTGGGCTCGCATCCGTTGACATCACCCGGTCGCCGACGTGCAACGTGCCAGCGTCGTCGATCGGCTCGGCGAGGGCGTTGAGCACCCGGCCCTTCCAACTCGGATGCGGCGAGATCGTCTTCGGTGGATGACGATAGGCAACGAGACCCAGGCCCGCCCCGATGTGGGAATCGAACGGCTTGGCAGTGACGCCGTTCCCGTCGATACGAACGACCTCGCCGAGTTGTACCTGGCCATCGATTTCGAGCCCGATCAACTCGCCCAGTCTTACGAATCGCGAGAGGCCCGACACGCGGTAATGCGTCGGCGCGACCTCTGAAACGGTGCCGCCCACCCGGACCGTCGGCACGTCCTTGCGGAGCGACGAAAGCGTCGATTCCAGCCGCTCCAGCGCATTCATCGATTACCAGGCTCCTGTGTTGCTGGCCGCTATGCCTTGGACGGTTCGCCAAGCGAGCGAATCGCGTTCTGCATTGTGCCCTCGGAGCCCTCGACGAGCGAGGTGACGCTCTGGAACGCCCGCGACGCGGTGATCAACTGTGTCAGCTCCGACAGCGGGTCGACGTTGGACTCCTCGACAAAGCCCTGCTGGAAGCCGGTGTACATGAAATCGACGACGGGCGTCGCGGCACGGTCCGGAATGACCCCCGAATTGCCGTAGCGCTCCAGCTTTGCGCCCACAGGAATGTCGAACAGGCCGAGCACCCCGACCTGGTTGTTGTTTTGCGTAATGGTCCCGTCTCGCGAGATCGTCAGCGGTCCGCCCTCGGGATCGACGATGATCGGCGTGCCGCCTGCATCGAGCACGGGGAACCCTGAAACGGTCTGCAATTCGCCAGTGCGGTTGATCTGCATCCGGCCGTCCCGTGTGTAAGCCTTGCCGGTGGGACCGGTAAACCCCATCCATGTGTTCCCGATGACGGCGACGTCGAGGCTATTCTCGGTCCGCGTCACACTTCCGGGCCTTCGAGAGATGAAGTTTTCTCCGGGAGTCGAGAAGGCGACGGGCTGGGATGCGGCGCGCGACATTGCCGTTTCGAACTTCACTGCGTCGGCGCGGAAAGCGGTCGTCTTCATGTTCGCCAGATTGTTGGCGATGGTCTCAAGCCTCTTTTCGACGGCGACCTGAGCGGAAAGGCTGACATAGAGCGCTGATTGCATACCGGCTATCTTCCGATCTTGAGGTTCGTGCGTGCGGCCTGCTCGGAGATCGAGCCGGATTGCCGGAGATCTCCGATAGTTTGCGATCGTGGGACACCATCGCGGAAGCAACTCCTGCGCGCCCACAAGGATTAAGACTGGCTGAAAAATCGACCGGCAAGCTTGTGTGAGGCTGTCCGCGCCGGTCCAATGACAGCCTCGTGCAAGGATCGCTGCCTAAACGAATGTGTCCCAATTCGGAGCGGTGGGCTTGAGCATTCTTTTTGGCGTCATCGTCACGATCGCGAGCCTGCTGGGCGGCTTCGTGGCGATGGGTGGGCATGTCAGCGTGATCTGGCAGCCGTGGGAGTTTGTCATTATCGCCGGCATGGCGATCGGCACCTATATTGTCGCGAACCCCTGGAAGGTCGTCATCGACACGGGTGTCGCGACCGTACAGGCGCTTACCGTGGCTGTGCCGAAGCAGCGCCACTACCTCGACCTGCTCGGACTTCTGCACGCGCTCATGCGCGAAGTGCGCAACAAGGGGCGCAATGAAGTCGAGGCGCATATTGACGACCCGACATCGTCGGAGATCTTCCAGAACTTTCCGACCGTACTTGCCAACGATTCTCTCGTGCATTTCATTTGCGACTATTTTCGCCTGATCGTCATGGGAAGTGCGCGACCGCATGAAATCGAGGCGCTGATGGACGAAGAGATCGAAACGATCGTTCGCAGCAAATTGAAGCCGTACCATTCTCTGATGATGGTTGCGGAAGGCCTGCCGGCGCTCGGGATCGTGGCTGCGGTCCTGGGCGTCATCAAGGCGATGGGGGCGCTCGATCAGTCGCCCAAGCTTCTCGGTGGCCTGATCGGGGCGGCGCTGGTCGGAACATTTGCCGGAATCTTTCTCTCGTACGGTCTTGTTGCGCCCTTGGCGCACAAGGTCAAAATGGTGCGCGAGCAGCAATGCCGGATGTACATCATCGTCAAGCAGACGCTGCTCGCCTTCATGAACGGCGCGCTGCCGCAGATCGCAATCGAGCATGGCCGCAAGATGATCGGACCTGGCGATCGTCCCTCGATCGACGTGGTCGAAAACGAAACCATCGCCGGCGCCGCAAAGGGCGGCGGTGGTGAACAGGGGGCGAAAGTGGCGGGAGCAAAGGCCTAATGTCGGAAAGCAAGCCGCTGCGGCACGAGCCGGCGCCGGATCAACTGCTCGGGGCTGCCGGAATCTCGGTCGATCGCATGCCGATGCTGCATGTGATCTTCGATCAGATGACCAACCTCTGCGCCGAGAGTCTCCGGTCGATGTCGCCATCGCAGTCGTATTTTTCGCTGACCGGCGTCGGTAGCGACCGTCTTTCCGAGATTCTCGACGGCCGCGAATCAGAGGCGATCGTGGCGGTGTTCTACGCTCAGGCGTGGGACGGCCGAATCCTCATCGGCTTCGATCGCGACTTCGTATATACAATGGTGGAGCTGTTGTTCGGCTCCGACGGGGCGGAGCCGCCGCTGGACATGCCGCGCGTTTTCTCGAACGTGGAGCTGCATGTTGCCGAAGCGCTGTTCGAACGCTTCGGCAAGGCATTGCAATCGTCGTTCTCGCGCGCTTCGGATGTCCAGTTCAATCTGGAACGCGTCGAGACGCGGATGGATTATCTGGCAATCGGCCGGCTCAACAACATGGCGGTATATGCCAAGATTCTGGTCCAGGGATTGGACCGCGGTGGCGAGATGTTCATCGTCATTCCGCACTCGGTTCTCAATCCTCTCCGCCAGGCGCTCTCGCAGATCGTGTCCGGAGAGTCCGTATCCACGGACCCGAACTGGAGCAAGCAGCTCCACAACGAGATACAGCGCACCGAGGTGGTGCTGAAAGCAGTGCTCGAGGAGCGCTCGCTCACTCTCGGCGAAGTCGCGGGATTCCAGGTGGGTCAGGTGATCGAGCTGAATGCCACGCCGAGCACCCTCGTGAGGCTCGAGTGCAACAATCAGCGGCTGTTCTGGTGCCAAATGGGACAGCTAAACGGGGCCTATTCACTGCAAGTCAAGGAATCGGCGGATCAAAAGCGGGAGTTCATCGATGGCATCCTATCTCGTTGACCTTATTCTCCTGGCGGCGCTGCTTGTCACCACCATCCGTGTGACGAGGATGCACCGGGAGCTCGTTCACCTGCGCGCCAGTCAGGGAGACTTCGCTTTCATTCTGGGCAAGACCACTGAAACCATGGACGACATGGTGCTCATGGTGCGGGAGTTCAGCGCCGATGGAAAGCAGCTCGTCAACATCCTCGGGAGCAAGATCGAAGAGGCGCGCAAGGCAATCATCGATATCGAAACTCGCGCCGATGTGTCCCGCAGGTAGTTATAATTGGCGTGGTCGCCAGAAAACGAAATTGCCGAGAAAGCACGTGAAATGAAGCAGCCATTCGAAACCGAATCAGCTACCGCGCCGACGGCGAATCCGTCGGAGACGGCCAAGCTGGGAGGAGCCGCGTTCGGAAAACTGGCGGATCTTGCTGCGCGCGCGGCGGAGGAAACCAGCCGACTTACAAACCTCGAGCCGATCCTGCGCATTCCGGTCACTGTCCAGGTTCTTCTTGGCTCGGCGACGATGCCGGTCGCCGATCTGATGAAGCTGGGGCGAGGCGCCGTCATTCCGCTTGATCATCGCGTTGGCGAGCCGGTGGAGGTGGTTGTCAACGGCCGAATCGTGGCGCGCGGCGCGGTCGTCGTCGTGGAGGATGAGAACTCGCGATTCGGCGTGTCGCTCACCGAAATCGTCGGAGGATCCCCAGGCGATGCAGAGGCGTAAGGGATCTCCGAATGGCGTTCAATGCACCTGCAAAGCGTAGCTCCGAAGCCAGGCCGCTGAGCGGTACCGAGAAGGTTGCCGCGCTCCTTCTGGCCATGGGTCGGGAGCTCTCGGGCGGCGTTCTAAAGGAGTTCGATCCGGAAGAGATCAAGCTCGTCACGCGCGCAGCGGCGGAATTGAAGCCTATTTCAGGTCCCGAGCTCGAGGCGATCATCGAGGAGTTCGCCCAGCACTTCACGACCGGGCCAAACATCTTCGGAACGGTCGGCGAGCTGGAAAAACTGCTGACCGGCGTTCTTCCTCCCGAGCAGGTCACGGACATCATATCGGAGGTGCTCGGCAACAAGACCAAGTCGGTGTGGGAACGGGTCTCTTCCGTGTCCGAAAGCCTGCTGGCCAACTATCTGCTCAAGGAGCATCCGCAAACGGCCGCCTTGATCCTTTCCAGGGTGAAGCCCGCGTGCGCCGCACGCGTGATGAGCCTGCTGCCGGCGGATTTGCGGCACAATCTGATGCGCCGCATGCTGAGCCTGAAACCCGTTGTCGAGGAGGCGATGGGGGTCATCGAGAAGACCATGCACGAAGACTTCATGATCAACTTCGGGCGCAACCTCGCATCCGACACCTATCCTCGCATGGCCGACATCATCAACAAGATGGAGCGGACGCAGATGGAGGAATCGCTGAAGAATCTCTCCGAATCGCGACCGAAGTCGGCGGAGATACTGAAAGGGATGCTGTTCACGTTTGACGATATCGTCAATCTCACCGCCAAGGCGCGCATGCTGATCTTCGACCAGGTCCCGACCGATCGCACGGTGACGGCGCTGAAGGGAACGGATACGAGCTTTCGCGAACTCATTCTGTCGTCGCTGGCGTCGCGGACGCGCCGGCTGGTCGAGCACGAGCTTGCCAGCAGCGTCCCTTCGAACCAGCGCGAAATCCTGGAGGCGCGCCGCACGATCACGGACCTTGCGCTCGACATGGCCGGGCGAGGAGAGATCGAGCTCAATCCGGATCAGGAAGATCAGCCGGTATTCACGTAAAGACTGACCGTTATGGCCGAGGGACCCGACAAGGAGAGCAAGACCGAAGAGCCGACGGAAAAGAAGATAAGAGACTCCGTCGAGAAGGGCAAAATTCCGGTCTCGCGTGAAGCGTCGGTCTTCTCGTCCATGATCGCGCTCCTCATCATCCTGAGCTTCCTTACGGTCGACAGTGTCCGGAAACTGGCATCGACGCTGAGCCGGTTGATCGATGATCCCTCCGGGATTCGCATCCGTAACGGTGCGGATGCGGTGGAATTCATGGTCGTCATCGGGGGCAGTTCGGCCGCGCTATTGCTTCCAATCGTGATCGTCTTGGCGATTGCCGGGTTGGCGGCTTCGTTTCTGCAGAACGCTCCGCGTCTGGTGTTCGAGAGGATAACGCCCGACAGCTCACGTATTTCGATTTCCCAAGGATGGGAAAGATTGTTCGGCGGTCAGGGACGCGTCGAGTTCCTGAAGGCCGCTTTTAAGTTTTTTGCCGTAGGCATTGTGGTGAGCATCGTATTGAGGGCCGAGGAGGCTGTGGCCGTGAATTCCTTGTTTAGCGACCCGACCGGCGTTCCGGAACTTATCTTGACGACTGCGATGCGGCTCGTATCGGCAATCAGCATTGCTACTATCGTGCTGGTGGCACTCGATCTCGTCTGGGCACGATTCCATTGGCGGCGTGACCTGCGCATGACACGGCAGGAGCTCAAGGACGAATTCAAGCAGGCCGAGGGTGATCCTCTTGTCAAGTCGCGGCTGCGGTCGTTGGCCCGCGATCGGGCACGAAAGTCGATGCTGGCTGCGGTCCCCCGCGCGACGTTGGTCGTGGCCAATCCCACTCATTATGCGATCGCCCTGAAGTATCGACATGGCGAAGATGCAGCTCCGACCGTGCTTGCGAAGGGGCAGGATCTCATCGCTCTCAAGATCAGGGAAATCGCCGAGCAGAACAATGTGCCGGTCGTGGAGGACAAGATGCTTGCGAGATCCATGTACGGTGCCGCCCAGGTCGACCGCGTGATTCCGCAAGAGTTCTTTCGTCCGGTGGCCGAAATCATCTATTTCCTGCATTCACGCAAGCAGAAGGCGGGTGCGTGAAAAACGCTCCGCATCAACGGCGGAGATTTCAACAGCCTCGGACAAGTTTGGGTTCGTATACGATCGTCATAGGATGACTGTGACGAGGACGTTGTGGGACCCGTTTATCTCTTCGATCTTGCCTCATCTCACGCACGCTGGCTGTCGCTTCGGCAGTCCACGATTTCGTCGAACGTAGCCAATGCAAATACGCCCGGCTACCGAGCGCAGGATATCGAGCCGTTCGACAAGATACTCGATACCAAAGTCGTGCCGCTCGCAGTCACATCTCCGAAACATATGACCACCGGCTCGCTCGTGCGTCCGCAGGGCACGCGCAAGGAGAATAGCTGGGAAGTCGTTCACTCCGGAAACTCGGTGAGCCTCGAGCAGGAAATGCTCAAGGCGGGCGATATCAACAAGGACTATTCGTTGAATGTCGCAATCGTCAAATCGTTTCACCGCATGTTCATGACCGGTGCAAAGAGCTAACGCGAGGCTTGATGATCGATCCGCTGCAGGCATCAGTTCAAATCGCCAGTTCCGGACTTGAGGCGCAGTCGACCAGAATGCGCGTCGTATCCGAGAACATGGCAAACGCCAACTCCACTGGCCGTACGCCCGGTGCCGAGCCCTACCGACGCAAGACCACGACGTTCTCTGCGGAGGTCGATCGCGCGGCGGGTGTGCGGGTCGTGAAAATCAAGGACATCGGTGTCGACCGTGCTCCGTTTCGGGTCGACTACGAGCCAACTCATCCGGCGGCCGGCCAGAACGGCTATGTCAAGCTGCCGAACGTGAACATGCTGATCGAAATGGCCGACATGCGGGAAACCAACCGGTCGTATGAGGCCAATCTGCAGGTGATCAAGCAGGCGAGGTCGATGGTTGCCATGACGATCGATCTGTTGAAGGGGGCATAGTCCATGATGATGGAAGCGGTTTCTTCGGTTCTGAAAGACGTTGCCGGCGTCGTTCAATCAAGCAGCGTTGCGACGTCCGCGCCGGCCGCGCCGCAGGCGGCTCGACCCTCGCTCGGTTTTGACGGAGTCCTGGAGCAGGTTGCCGCCGATGCGATCGGTAGCCTCAAGGGCGGAGAGGCCGCGTCGGTGTCGTATATCCAGGGCAAGGTGTCGGCCCAGAGCGTGGTGGAGGCCGTCATGTCCGCCGAGCAGACGCTGCAGATGGCGGTCGCCGTGCGCGACAAGGTCGTGCAGGCGTACCAAGAAGTCAGCCGAATGGCGATCTGAGGGATAGCAAATGAGAGCGCTTGCCATCGCGGCGACCGGAATGAGCGCGCAGCAGCTCAATGTCGAGGTCATCGCCAACAACATTGCGAACATCAATACGACATCGTACAAGCGTTCGCGAGCCGAGTTCACCGACCTGTTCTACCAGGTCGATCGCATGCAGGGCGTTCCGAACCGCTCCGGCGAAGCTGCGGTCCCCGAAGGGGCCAAGCTGGGGCTGGGCGTCCGGTCGGTGGCCGTGCGCAAGTTGCACCTGCAGGGCGCGTTGGCGCAAACCGGCAATACCTACGATCTCGCCGTCAACGGCAGAGGGTGGTTCCAGGTCGTGGGGCCGAACGGCGAAACGCTCTACACCCGCGCCGGGGCGTTCAATACCAACGCGGACAGACAGTTGGTGACGGCGGATGGTTACAACGTCGATCCCGCGATTATCATCCCGCAAGGGACGGTCGATGTCACGGTCAATGAATCGGGCCAGGTGTACGCCAAGCTGGACAACGAGGTTAATCCGCGCCTGCTCGGCCAGCTAAATCTCGCGAATTTCGCCAACGAGGCCGGCCTCGATCCACTTGGTGGCAATCTCTACAAGGAGACGTTGGCGTCCGGCGTCCCGGTCGTTGGCGTTCCCGGCGATATCGGCTTCGGCAAGATCCATCAGCACTATCTGGAGAGTTCGAACGTCGATCCGGTCAAGGAGATCACCGAATTGATCTCGGCGCAGCGGTCTTACGAAATGAACTCGAAGGTGATCCAGGCGGCCGACGAGATGGCGTCGACGGTCTCCAAGGGCCTTCGATAGGATCGCAAGCGGAGAAGCGTCTTGAAGCTCGTCCAGTTCGCCCTGGTTTCCTTGCTCGCAGCGCTCTTGCTCGCTGCGGGCGGTGCAGGTGGTGGCGCGATCGCGGAAGAATCCGTGCGCTTGCTCGTGCCGGCAACGGTGATCTATCCGGGCGATCTGATCAAGGACGAGTTGATCATCGATCGCGCCTTCGCGCCGAACATGCCCGGTGCAGCGGCCTTTGCCGCCGACCGGGCATCGCTCGTTGGCCGGGTCGCGCGAAGGACGCTGGTGGCGGGCCAGCCGATCCCGATCAACGCCCTCGAAGAGCAGAAACTCGTGGCGCGAGGCAATGTCGTCAAGGTGATTGTCGAGGACGGATCGCTTACCATCGTCACCTACGCCTCATCGCTGCAGTCCGGCAGTCCGGGCACCATGATCCAGCTTCGGAACCTCGATACCGGCGTGATCATCAGAGGCGTCGTCCAGTCGGACGGATCGGTGCGGATTCAAAACGGATGATATTGCGACTTCTATCATTCATCGTCCTGCTGCTTTCCTGCACCGTCGCCGATGCCGCGGTGCGGATCAAGGATATCGCCAACCTCAAGGGTGTGCGGGAAAACCAGCTTATCGGCTACGGTCTGGTGATCGGTCTTAAAGGGACCGGTGATACGTTACGCAACGCCCCTTTCACCGAGCAGTCGCTGCAATCGATGCTCGATAATATGGGGATCAACATCCGGGGAACGTTGCTCCGGACGCGAAACGTCGCCGCTGTCGTGGTGACGGCCGATCTGCCGCCGTACGCTACCGGTGGTTCGCGGATGGATGTCGCGCTCTCCTCGCTCGGTGATGCCTCTTCGCTGTTGGGGGGCACTCTCCTCATGACCCAACTCCGCGGCGCCGACGGTGAGGTCTACGCCGTGGCCCAGGGCGCCATTGCAGTCGGCGGATACTCGGTCGAAGGTGCCGCGCAGACGGTCAGTCAGGGCGTTCCGACCTCAGGCCGCATTCCGAACGGCGCGCTGATCGAGCGCGAGGTGCAAGGCAAATTCTACCAGATGGAATCGCTCATTCTCGAGCTGAAAAATCCGGATTATGTCACCGCGACGCGAATCATCGACGCCATCAACCACTACGGTCAGGGACGATACAGCGCCAGCATGGCCTTCGAGCGCGACTTCCGGTCGATCGTATTGTCGCGGCCGCGCTCGGTCGCGCCGGTTCGTTTCATCGCCGAGATTGGCGAACTGCTGGTCGAGCCTGATACACCCGCGCGTGTCGTCATCGACGAACGGACCGGCACCGTCGTGATCGGCCGAAACGTCCAGGTCTCGACCGTCGCCGTCACCCACGGCAATCTCTCGGTTCGGATCACCGAGATGCCGGTCGTTTCCCAGCCTGGGCCATTCTCGCGCCGCGGCGAAACGGTCGTGGTGCCGCAAACGTTCATCGAAGCCGGTGAGAATGGCGCGCAAGTCGCGATCTTGCGCGGAACGGACTTGCAGCGTCTTGTGCGTGGCTTGAACCAGATCGGATTGAAGCCGCAGGGCATCATCGCGATCCTGCAGGCGATCAAGGCGGCGGGCGCACTGCAAGCCGATCTTGTCATCCAGTAGAACGTCGCGTCAGCGTCGCACAAGCTTGAACGTGCAACGCTTCGGACAGATGCTGTGCGGAGAGCGGATGGTGAGGCGCGCGACGTTGCTGGGAAGAAGCATGCTCCTTGCGGGGTGTCTTGCGCTCTCCGCGCAGGCGTCGGCATGGGCGCAGCCTGAGCAGAAATTGTCGAAGCCGCTGAACCTGGCCAACTTCGCCAAGACATCGCGCGCGGTGCCGTCTCGCCCTGTCGCCAAGCCGGAGGCGCCGTCCGGCAACTCCCAGCTTGAGCTGCCGCTGACGACTGCGACCGTTGCAAAAAATGCAGCGTCGCCATCGGTGCCTGCAGAGCCGGCGACAACCGATCAGCGCGGATCCGACGCCACCGACTTCTGCAAGAACATCACGGATGCAGCGTTGGACGCGCGCGTGGCGTGGCAGCAAAAGCAGCTTGAAGCGTCCGAGGCCAAGCTTCGGGAGCGGATCGCCGAGCTGGAGGCGAAGCGCGCCGAGTACGAGAAATGGCTGAAGCTGCGCGAAGACTTCCTGAAGAAGGCGGAAGACAACGTCGTCGAGATTTACTCCGGCATGGACCCGGATGCCGCCGCACGGCAGATCGCCAGCATGGCGGATGAAACGGCGGCTGCCGTGCTCGCCAAGCTTCGCGTGCGGACCGCAAGCGCGATCCTCAACGAGATGGAGACCGGGCGCGCCGCCCACCTGGCCGATACCCTGGCGGGCATGCGGCGCCCCGACGACGGGAAGACGAACAAATGAAGGTTCTTCGCTTACTTTCTCTGTTTCCGGTTCTCGCTCTGGGGGGCTGCATGAGCAGCCTCGCCGAGATCAACCAGGCGCCCTATATGTCGCCGATCGGCCAAGGCCTGCACGCCGAAGCGCGCGCGGTTCCCGTCGAGCCGCGCAGCCGATACGCTGCAGGCTATCACTCGCTGTGGGACGAGCGGAGGGATCTTTACCGCGATCCGCGCGCAGCACGCATCGGTGATCTCATCACCGTCACCATCTCCATGAACGACAAGGCGACCTTCGACAACAAGACCGACCGGTCACGGGATTCGAAGACGAAGTTCAGCGCCGACTACCTCGTCGACATATTTGGCTGGTCGCCCAAGGGACAGGCCAATGGCAACGTCGACTCGCAAACGTCGACCAAGGGAGCGGGCAAGATCGACCGCACCGATGAGGTCAAGTTCTCGGTCGGGGCGGTCGTGGTCGACGTGCTGCCGAACGGTAACCTGCTGATCAGCGGATCGCAGGAAATGCGCGTCAATTACGAACTGCGCATCGTGAACGTTGCCGGTATCGTCCGGCCGCGGGACATCGGCCGCAACAACACCATTCCCTACGACAAGATCGGAGAGGCGCGAATTTCCTATGGTGGCCGCGGCCGGCTCATGGAGGTGCAGCAGCCGGCGTGGGGGCAACAGATCTACGACCAGGTCGGGCCGTTCTAGCCGATGGTGCGGCCAGAAGTGGCGAAGCTCGTCAGGCGGCGGAGCGGAGCATGGGAAACGTGATGCAATGGTTGGCCGCATTGTTGCTGATTACGATGCTGTCGGCTGGGGCGGGCGGCCTTGCCAGCCTGTATCTCCTGTCTGCCGGGCAGCGGATCGCGGATAGCCAAAAGGATCCCGTGGAGCGGCCGGTCGCCAGCGCATTCAGTCCGACGGCGCGCCTGCGGAAGATCTCACCGGTAGTGACCAACCTGGCGGCGCCGACCGGCACCTGGGTCCGCATGGAGGGATCGGTCGTCACCGATCAGATGAACGAGGAGGAGGCGAACCTTCTCGCGGCCCGGCTGGGCGAAGACATCGTGTCCTACCTGCGAACGGTGTCGGCGACGCAAATCGAGGGCGCGCGCGGGCTGCAGTATCTTCGCGAGGATCTCAACGAGCGGGCGGCGATCCGTTCGGGCGGAAAGGTGCGCGAACTGATCATCGAAACACTGGTCATCCAATGAAGCGTTTCTGCCTCGTCCTGCTCCTGGCTCTTCTCCCCACCGCGGCGGCGGCCCAGATTCCGGATCTGTCCACGCTGATCCCGCAAGGCGGCGGAAGCGCCAGTGGCCGGATCATCCAGCTCGTGGCGCTGCTCACGGTGTTGTCGCTGGCGCCCGGACTTCTGATCATGGTGACGAGTTTCACGAGGTTCGTCGTCGCGCTTTCGTTCCTGCGCGCAGGCCTCGGACTGCAGACGACGCCGTCAAATATCGTCATGATCAGCCTTGCGCTCTTCATGACTTTCTATGTCATGGCCCCGACATTTGACCGCGCCTGGAAGGACGGCGTTCAGCCCTTGATGCAGAACGAAATTTCCGAGCAGGAAGCATTTACGCGTGTGACCGATCCGTTCCGCGATTTCATGATGGCGCATGTTCGCGAGAAGGATCTGCAAAGCTTTGAAAGCCTGGCGGCCGAAGGCTTCAAGACGCGGCCTGACGGCCAGCGGATCGATCTGCGCGTGATCATACCCGCCTTCATGATTTCCGAGCTGCGAAGGGCCTTCGAGATTGGCTTCCTGGTCATCATGCCGTTTCTGGTGATCGACATGGTTGTCGCCACGCTTACCATGTCCATGGGCATGATGATGATGCCGCCGACCGTGTTCGCGCTTCCTTTCAAGGTGCTGTTCTTCGTGCTGATCGATGGGTGGAATCTCCTCGCCATCGGCCTGGTACGATCGTTCCAGTAGAGCATGATCCGGAAAAAACCGGTTTTCCCTCGCGATAAATGCACAGCGTTTGCGCGGAGATCATGCTTAACAAAGAGATGAGATCATGATCCGATTTCGTCTGATCGGATCATGATCTGGCATCGGGTGCCTGGCATGGCATCCGGACCGCAAATCTTCGAGCTGCTGTTCAGCTCTGGGTAAGGTTCGGATGCTAGCAAGGATGAACGGCAGGTTGGGTGTTCCTTCAACCCCAAAGGCATGATGCCGCCCTGCCGTACCGGTGAAAGCCCGGTATGTCCCCCCAGATAAACACCTCACACTAAGGGACATAATCAATGTCAAGCTTGATGACCAACTCCTCCGCCATGACCGCTCTGCAGACCCTGCGGACGGTTAGCGCGGGTCTTGCGACCACCCAGAACCGCATCTCCACCGGCTACCGGGTGTCGACGGCGTCCGATAACGCCGCTTATTGGTCGATCGCCACCACGATGCGTTCGGACAACATGGCTCTGAGCGCCGTGCAGGACGCCCTCGGCCTCGGCGCCGCGACCATCGACACGATGTATACGGGCCTGAACGGCACTGTCAGCGTCGTCTCGCAGATCAACGCGAAGCTGGTTGCCGCCCGTACGCCTGGCGTCGATCGCGCCAAGATCCAGAGCGAAATTACCGAACTGCAGAAGCAGTTGAAGAACACCGCCGACAGCGCGGTTTTCAACGGTGAAAACTGGATCTCGGTCGATTCGACCTCGGCGAGCTACAACTCCTCGAAGACCGTCGTTTCGTCCTTCTCTCGTGCCGGCGGCACCGTCAAGATCGACACGCTTTCGGTCAATCTTGACTCGATCAAGCTCTACGACGCGAACCTGGACACCACCTACGCCGCGCAGGCCTTCCCGACGGCCACCACGGGTGCCTACGATGCCACCAACGACGTTGGCGGCAACATCGTGGTGACCGTCGGCGGCACGGCCACCAACATCGCTGTGGCGAAGAACACCTCCCTCAAGGACATCGCGACGGCGATCAACAAGCTCGGCATCGAGGGTCTGTCGGTCGGCGTCTCGGCGGCCGGTGACGCGCTGTCGTTCAAGAGCCGCAACGACGCGGACATCTCGATCGACGCCAGCGTCTCCGGTCTCGGTGCCGCGGTCTCGATGACCGCGATCACCCCGCCGGTCGCCACCAAGAAGGGCATCCTCGACCAGACCTACGATGCCTATAACGGTACGGCCTGGGAAACCTTCAGCGTCGCGACGCTGGACATCTCGAAGCTCACCGACAGCGCTGCTGACCTCAACAAGCTCGAGACCTACATCCAGGGCACTCAGGATGCTTTCGCCAAGATCACCGACTCGGCGACCAACCTCGGTGCCATCAAGAACCGCATCGGCCTGCAGCAGGACTTCGTCAAGACCCTGACTGACTCGCTCGATCGCGGTATCGGCCAGCTCGTCGACGCCGACATGAACGCTGAATCGACCCGTCTGCAGGCCCTTCAGACCCAGCAGCAGCTCGGCATTCAGGCGCTGTCGATCGCGAACGCGGGCAGCCAGAGCATCCTGTCGCTGTTCCGCGGCTAGTAGACTCGACCTCGTGACTACGACGGCCGCGACCGACCTGGTCGCGGCCGTTTTGCTACCTTCGCGCCGCGCAACCCTCGGACAAGCTTCACGATCGAGAATCGATTCGGAAGTATGGCAGAGGGTTTGATGGTTAACCGCGAACATGCGCAACGGCTCTGGAACAATCTGCTCGAGCTTGGCCCCAGGCGCCTCACCGTGCTCGCGCTTGTCGGCCTTGCCGTTTTCTTGGGTGTGGGCGGCGGCGCCTATTACTTGAGTCGGCCGGAATTCGATGTGCTCTACACCGGTCTTAGCCGGGAAGACGTCTCGCGCGTCGGTTCGGTCCTGCGCGACGCTAGCATTGCCTTTGATGTGAATGCCTCAGGCGACACCATCTTCGTGCGACCGGGGCAGACCGCCCAGGCAAGAACGTTGCTGGCCGAGAAAGGTTTGCCGAACAGCAGCAGCGGAGGCTACGAGCTGTTCGACAAGATCGGCTCCCTCGGTCTCACTTCCTTCATGCAGGAAGTCACCCGCGTCCGCGCACTCGAAGGCGAGATCGCCCGTACGATCCAGGTCCTCAAAGGCGTGAAGGCCGCGCGCGTCCACATTGTCATGCCGGCGCGTGGATCGTTCCGGCGCGAGCAGCAGCCGCCTTCGGCATCTGTTGTGATCCGGACCGACGGGGCTGCCGATGCCAAAACGGCGCGATCGATTCGTCACCTCGTCGCCGCGGCCGTCCCGGGGATGGCGGCCGACAAGGTGACTGTCCTCGACAGCGATGGATCGCTGCTTTCATCAGACGACGAGGGTGCGGCGCCGACAAGCATGGCGAACCTGCAACGCGTCGTCAGCCGGCTGATCCAGGAGAATGTCAGCAAGGCGCTTGCGCCCTATCTGGGGCTCGACAATTTTGAAGTCAGCGTCGCCACTCAGCTCAGCACGGACAAGCGGCAGACCAACGAGACCGTCTACGATCCGGAGTCCCGCGTCCAGAGATCGGTTCGCGCCGTTCGTGAGAAGGAATCGTCGCAGAGCCTGGATCGGCAGACGCCGACGACGGTGCAGCAGAACCTGCCGGATCAACAGATCAACGCGTCCGGTAACAAGAATACCAACGATGAGAAGCAGCGGCGCGAGGACGTCACCAACTTTGAGGTGTCGTCGAAAACGACGACGACCGTGAGCGATGGCTACGTCGTCAACAAGCTGTTCCTTGCGGTGCTGGTCAATCGTCCGCGCCTCCAGGCCAGCCTTGGCGACAAGGCCAGCGATGCGGCCTTGGAGGCAAAGGTCGCCGAGATCAGCCAGCTCGCCGCAACCGCGGCAGGTATTGACCGTCAGCGTGGAGACCAGATCCAGGTGTCGGCGGTCGAGTTCATGGAAGGCGCGCGCGACTTCCCGCCGGTTCCTGCAATCACTTTCACCGATGTGTTGATGCGGCAGTCGGGCGCCTTCGTCAGCGCGGTCGCGATCGTCGCCGTCGCGGCAATGCTGATCTGGTTCGGCCTGCGGCCCGCGATCAACGCGATCCTCGACTCCCGCTCGGCCGAGACTGCCCAGCTCGAGACGGGCGAGACCGCCGCGCTACTCGGCCGCGAGGGCGGCTCGATGGAGCAGTTCGGGGAAGAGCCGCCAAATCTCGTCCAGGATATATCGAAAAGAGTTCTGCACGCTCCACAGAGGCGGTTGGAGCAAATCGTTCAGCTTGATGAGAAGCAGGCGGCAGCGATTCTCAAGCAATGGATTAGGCAGGAGGAGTCGGCATGAGTTCGGACAAGGTCGCGCGTTTGCTGGCAAGCTTCGATCAGCCGGAGCCGCAGAAGGCTCGTAGCCGCGTCATTCCGTTCGACTACACCCAGCATTCCACTCCCAAGGCGCAGCCGAGGCCGGCGGCCCCGCCGCCTCCGTCCGCCGAGGACGAGGCGTATGAGCGTGGAAGGTCCAGCGGCTATGCGGCGGCCTTGGCCGAGTTCGAGCAGAAGCTTGCCGACGAGAGACACAGGCTGAGCATGCAGCTCGCCGAGGAAAAGCACAATCTGCTGGATGAAATGGCTGTCAAGATTGCCAGCGAGATCGCCGAAGCGGGCGCGCAGCTTGAAGCCAAGATCGCCGGAGTGACGGCACGCATCCTCGAGCCGTTCATTTCGAACGCGGTGCAGAAGCAGGCGGTTAGCACCTTCGTCGAGCAGCTCGCGTCGGTCGCCTCCGATGTTCGCCGGCCGGCTTTGCGGGTCACATGCCCTGCCGAACTGGTGGAGGTGCTGCGCGGCAAGCTTGCGGTACGCGCGATTGCGGTGGAGCTTCGGGCCGCTCCGGTGGCGGAGGCTTCCGTCACCGTCGATCAGGTCTTCCTTGAAACCCAGATCAAGCTCTGGGCGGAGCGACTGAAGTTCGCGATCCTGAACTGACATGGCCGATCAAGACAGGGCAGAGCTGATCATCGTTCGACGCCGGAGCAGTCTCGACGGCGAGGAATCACACAACAGTGTCTGGAAAATCGCCTATGCCGATTTCATGACGGCGATGATGGCGTTCTTCCTGGTGATGTGGCTCATCAGCGCCACCAACCAGGAAACCCGCGAAAGCGTCGCCAACTACTTCAATCCGATCAAGCTGACCGACTCGACCCCTGACCGCAAGGGTATCAACGATGCCCGGCGCGTCGATCCCGGCAAGGCCGAGGAGGAAGACAGCCTGCGGCCGAAACCCGAACCGGGCAAGTCGGCGCAGTATACGCAGCGCCCGGAGCAGGCGCAGCCAGCGCAGCCGCCGCGTTTCGGTGAGGCGACGCTGTTCCGCGATCCTTACGCGGTGCTGTCGGAAATTGCCGGCGGTCCCCCGCGGATCGCGGAAGTGGGCACTGCGCTGGATTCGACCCGCAAAGAGGGTTGGAAGGGCGGCGAGGCCTTCAAAGACCCGTTTGATCCCGTCTATTGGCCCATGGGGTCTTCAGCGCCGCTGGAAAAGAAGGCGTCAGGCAGCAAGGAGCTTGGCAATCTGCCGTTCGACAATGACGCCACGGCGCTCAGCGAGGGAAAAGGTCCACGCCCGTCGGAAGGCAAGCCGGACGCCACGGCGGCCCCCATTCAGGGATCGGATTCGGCCAAGGGATATCCGGTACCGACCGAAAAGCAGAATACGGCAAAGGCGATTGGCCTGTTCGCCGATGATGACTCCATGAACGATCCGGCCGCCAATCGTTCATCTGCGGCGCAAGGAGAGAAGGGCTCGACTCCGCCCGCAGGAGACAAGGGCTCAACCGCTCCTCCAGGAGATAAAGGCTCAGCCGCTCCGCTAGCCGAAAGGAAGCCTGTGCAGAGCGAGGCGGCCAAATTGCAGGCTGCCATCTCTGCCGTTCTTGCGCCGCTCGGATCGGCGCGTCCTGTTGCTGAGGTCCGCGAGAGCAGTGAGGGCCTCCTCATCAGCCTCACCGACGATGTCAACTACGGCATGTTCGCCACCGGGTCGGCCGAACCAACCGCTGGCCTCGTGCGGGCCCTCGACAAGATCACGCCCTTGATATCGCAAAGCCAGGGTCCGGTGATTGTACGCGGCCATACCGATAATCGCCCCTATCGATCGTCGGAATACGATAATTGGAGATTGTCGACCGCGCGCGCTCACATGGCTTATCACATGCTGATACGCGGCGGGCTCGATGCCCGGCGCGTCGACCATATCGAAGGTTTTGCCGATCGCCGGCCGAAAAACCAGAACGATCCGTCGGCCGCCGAGAATCGGCGGATCGAGCTTTTGATTCGTACTCCTTTGCCATGAACCGCGCGGGAACCATCGCTGTCGCGCTGGTCGTTCTGGTCGGCGCAGCCCGAGCGGAAGAGGCTGAAGCGCCGTCGCGCGAACCCTATCAACTGGTCCGGACGCTTCACGCTTTGCAGGATGACATCGCGCGCGGAAGCCTGGAGGCGCACAATGCGCAGCCGGCCCTGCTCAAGCGATTGGGCGAAGAGTTTCAGAAAGTTGATCCGTCCGTCTGGAAGGAGCCGAAAAACTCGCGCGCGGTGGTGACCTTCCTGCTGAGCGGAGGATCGCCCCAGGTGGTGGAAGCGCTGCGCTCCCGGAAACTGCTCGTCCTCGATGAGGCGATCCTGGATGGCGCGATCGCCTATGTGGAAGGCCGGGCGGAGGACGCCAAGGCGCGGCTTGGGAGCATCCATGCGCGCGACTTGCCGCCGACCATCGCGGCCGAAATTGCGCTGGTGCAGTCCGCGCTCGTCGCGCAGACCGACCCGAAAGCCGCGATCGAACGGCTCGATGACGCGAGACTACTGATGCCGGGAACGCTGGTCGAGGAGGCCGCGCTGCGTCGGGAGATCTTCGTCGCCGGCCAGGTTGACGATTTCGACAAGTTCGAAGCGCTGGCTCAAAGATATTTTCGACGCTTCAGGCATTCGATCTATGCGGGGAATTTCCGCCAACGCCTCGCAGTGGCCGTCGCGCGCTTCAGCTTCGTGCAGCAATCGGATCGGTTTCCCCGCCTTGTCGCCTTGCTCGATCAACTCGACGACGCCGGCCAGCGCGCCCTCTATCTGCTGATCGCGCGCACCGCGCTGGTGCGCGGCAAGGTCGAAATGGCGGATCTGGCGGCAGAGCGCATGCTGGGGCTCACGGAAGAGGGGAGTTCCGAGCGAGAGCGCGCGCGCTTTTATCGCGCGGCCGCGCGCGTGGTGACAAACGCGCATGAACAAGCGCTGTTGGATCTGCAGAAGATCGAGGTTGGTCGGCTTCCCGAACGAGATGCCGAGTTGCTGAAGGCAGCGCTCGCGGTCGGACGCAACGTCAAAAAGGCGCTCCCCGCAGCCCCGGCACAGCAGGACCAGTCAGGCGAGGCGCAGACGTCGATGCGCCCGCGGATCGACTTCGGCCGCTCGCTTGCGGCCGTCAATCGGGCGCAAGTCCTTCTCGACGAATCGAAAGAGCAATTGAAGGAGCGAGCTCGATGAACAAGACCGACCCTTTGATGGCCATGATCCGCCAGCTCACCGGTGGCAAGGCAGCTTCGCGCCTCGCTCCCCAGAACGCGATGCTCGCCAAGGACCACAAGGGGAAGGTCGAGGACAGCAAGGGTGACGCCGGGCATTTCCGTGAGCAGCTCCGGGTGCTCGCGCAGGGAACGAAGCAAAAGCCGCTCGATATAAAGCCGCAGCTCGATGCCAAGAGCGTCGATATGGAGTCTCCGCAGGACCCTGAGCCGTCCAATCCCCTCGCGGAAGTGCTGGACCACGTCGCCGGTCGGCCCAAGGATCGGACCCGCCAGCAGCCGCGTGAGACTTCTTCGCACCAACCGGGCGGAGAAATCACCTCGCCTGCTCCGGAATGGCGCACGCCCGAGGCTGCACTCAGTTCCATGATCTCCAGGCTCGATCAGCCACTCTCTCCGCGGGATGATGGCGATGCTCCGCTCCCAGCCCGGTCGCAAGCCCGGGTCGATCACCGAGCGGACCTGCTCACGCCGGGTGAGCCAAAATCTCCAAAGGTAGATGTCCCCGAGCAGCGCTTTGCATCGTCAGTCAGTGCAATCGAGACGCGGCCCATGCCGACGGTGAAGGTGGCGGTGCGCGAACAGGAGACGCATTTCCAGCCCGTCGGCCAGCCGACGCTATTGCAGAAGATCGTCGATCGCATCGCTCCTGATCTGTCAACGGCGCCGGCCGCAGCCCCCGCGACTGCGGCCGATTTCACACCTCCGGATATGCGTCGGGGGCCGGACGCGCCGATCAGGATGCTGACGCTGCAACTCGATCCGCCCAGCATGGGTACGGTGACCGTGAGGATGCGTCTGGCCGGCGATGCCGTCGAGGTAAGGCTGCTGGCGGATCAGCCAGAGACAACGGAGCTGCTGCGCAAGGATCGCGGCGCCCTGATGGATGCGATGCGGTCCGCCGGCTACACGTTCGAAATTGCGTCGATTGACCATAGCAGTGCGCGCCATCCGACGTCAGGTGGCGGCCAATCGCACGCGCAATCGGACCAGCAATCGTCGCAGCAGCCCCAGGGCGGATCGCAGTTCAACAACGGCGCCTCGGAGCGTCAGTCGAGCGATGCGCAAGCCGGGACGCGTCACAACAGGCAGCAGGGCCATGACCAGTTCATCAAGCCAACCGAGCGTCGCCAGGATGAAGAGGTTGCGGTCGATCGCAATGGCGGTGCTGTCTATCTGTAGCCTGTCCACCGTCGCACGTGCCGACGGGCTCTGCGAGCGCGAGATGGCGCGTGCGGCACGTGCTCACGGCGTGCCGCTTGGGGTGTTGTATGCAGTGGGCCTGAGCGAGACGGGACGCAAGGGTGTCCTGCACCCTTACGCGCTCAATATCGATGGCCGGACAGCCATGGCTAGCGACCTCCCAGATGCCGTTGCTCAGTTCCGTGAGGCCAAGAGCAAGGGCGCCAAGCTGGTCGATCTCGGTTGCATGCAGATCAACCATCACTATCACGGGCGCGAGTTCGCCAGCGTCGAGGCGATGTTCGATCCGGTGAAAAACGTCGACTATGCGGCGCGCTTTCTCAAGGAATTGCGCGCGCGGGAGGGGAGCTGGACCATGGCGGTCGCCCGCTACAACGCAGGTCCGAACAATACGGTCGCGCAACGGCGCTACATTTGCAGCGTGATCGGAAGCTTGGTGGCGAGCGGCTTTGGAGCGTGGACCACCGGCGCACGCGCATACTGCGCGGAGCGCACGACCTGAGCTAGAGGAATGCGCCGCAGACAGCCTCGCGCAAGGAAGAACGGCTCTAATGATATTCACTCACGATGGAGGTGATTGATGAGTCTGTATGGTGTCATGCGCACTGGTGGCTCCGGCATGAATGCGCAATCCAACAAGTTGTCGACGGTGGCCGACAACATCGCGAACGTCAACACCACAGGCTACAAGCGCGCCTCCACCGAATTCTCTTCGCTCATTCTGAGGAGCGGGTCCGGCAACTACAATTCCGGCAGCGTGGAGACGAATGTCCGCTATGCCATCTCCGATCCCGGAGCGCCGCAATACACGACATCAGCGACGGATCTCATGATCCAGGGCAACGGATTCTTTGTCGTGACCGATGCCGGCGGCACGCCGTTCCTGACCCGCGCCGGTTCCTTCGTGCCGGATGGCGAAGGCAATCTGGTCAATGCCGCGGGCTTCTATTTGATGGGCTATAACGTCAAGAACGGTCCGCCCAACGTTGTCGCGAATGGTCTGACCGGCCTGGACGTCGTCAACATCGCGCAAACGGCACTTCAGGGTAATCCCTCGACGAGGGCGACCTTGGAGAGTGCCAATCTCGATGCCAACTCGGCCATTACCGCAGGTCCGCCCGCCTATACGTCCAAGACCTCGATCGTCACCTACGACAATATCGGGAACAAGGTGACCCTCGACGTGTACATGTTCAAGACGGCGGCCAACACTTGGGACGTGCAAGCGTATGACAACGCTGCATCGACGAACGGCGGTTTCCCCTATTCAAGCGGACCACTGGATTCCGACACGTTTACCTTCGACGTCAGTGCGACCGGAAAAGGCAAGCTGGACGCGGCCAGCCCCACCACTCTCACGTTTACAATTCCGGGCGGCTCGCCGTTCACGCTCGACCTTTCGGCGATGACGCAGGTCGCCGACGACTTCGCCTTCAAGCCGAACGTCAACGGCAATGCTCCGAGTTCGATCGACAAGGTGGAGGTCGATGCCGACGGCACGCTATACTCGATCTATGCCGACGGCACGCGGCTCGCCTCCTATAAAATTCCGCTCGCGACAGTGCCGAGCCCGGACAATCTCGTGCCGGAAGCTGGGAATGTCTATTCGGTCGGGATCGACTCCGGAAACGTGCAGCTCGACTTCGCCGGGCGGAGCGGCCTGGGCACCGTTAAATCGGAGGCGCTCGAACAGTCCAACGTCGATCTTGCGGCCGAGCTGACATCGATGATCGAGTCGCAGCGCGGATATACCGCCAATTCAAAGGTCTTCCAGACCGGCGCCGACCTGCTTGACGTGCTGGTCAATCTGAAGCGCTAAGCGGCGTCAGCGCATCATCGGGGCGGGGGGTCTAATGTCACTCACGGTCGCACTCAGCTCGGCGCGTACGTCGCTCATGACGACCAGTGCGCAGGCTTCCGTGATATCGCGCAATATCGCCGGCTCCATGCAGGACGGCTATTCGCGAAAGAATGTGCTGGTCGCGTCGCTGCCAGGAAACGGGGTCTATGTTGCTGGCATCCAGCGCGCCACCAGCCAGGGGCTGTTCTACAATGTGCTGAAGGCGGCCTCTTCCACTGCCAAGCAGGATTCGATCTATAACGGCCTGCAGAAGATCGCGGCGACAACCGTTGACGACCCGCAGCAGGACCAGTCGCCGGCCGCGCAACTTGCCAAGCTGAAGAGCGCCCTGCAGCAATATGCGACGGCGCCGGACAATATCACGCTCGCGCAAGCGGCAGTAACGGCGGCCAAAGGCGTCGCCTCAGCACTCAATGATGCGACGAAGACGGTTCAGTCGGTACGCGCCGATGCCGATGCCGACATGGTGACATCGGTCTCGACCATCAACCAACTGCTGGCCCAGTTCGAGACGGTCAATACATCGATCGTCAAGGGGACCATCACCGGAAGCGATGTCACAGACTACCTCGATATGCGGGACAACATCCTCTCCAAGCTCTCGCAGGAGGTCGGCATAACGGTCGCGACCCGTACCAACAACGATATGGTCATCTACACGGATTCGGGCGTTACGCTCTTCGAGACCAAAGCGCGATCGGTCACGCTTGCCCCGACCCATGCTTACGCCGCCGGCACCACCGGAAATGCGGTCTATATTGACGGCGTGCCCGTCACCGGCGCGTCTGCCGTGATGCCGATCCATGGCGGAAAACTCGCGGGCCTTGCCGCGCTGCGCGACGATTCCACGGTCACCTATCAAAACCAGCTCGACGAAATCGCGCGCGGCCTGATCGAGACGTTCGCGGAGAGCGACCAGACTGGCGCGGCGCTGCCCGATGTGCCCGGACTTTTCACCTACTCGGGCGCGCCGGCCATGCCGCCGGCGGGTGTGATCTCCTCTGGGCTCGCCGGCGCCATCTTCGTCAACCCGTCAGTCGATCAGGGGGCAGGTGGCAATCCGCTGCTGCTGAGAGACGGTGCCATCTCCGGCAACGTGGCTTATCGGTACAACACGAGCGGCGCCGCCGGTTACTCGGTTCGGGTGCAGGGCCTTGTGGATGAGATGGCCAAGAGCCGTCCGTTCAACCCGGCGGCTCTTGGCAAGCCGAATGCGAGCCTGATCGACTTCGCCGGCTCGTCGGTGAGTTGGCTGGAAGCTCAGCGCAAGAGCACGAACGATGAAGCGACCTATAGCCAAACGCTGCTGGAGCGCAGCGCGGAAGCGCTGTCCAATGTCAGCGGCGTCAACATGGACGACGAAATGTCGTTCATGCTGCAGGTCGAGCGCACATTTTCTGCCTCGTCGAAGCTGATCGCGACGATCGACGAGATGTTGAAAGACCTTCTGGCGGCGGTGAGGTAACGGTATGGCTACGACGTTCATTTCCTCCAACTCGATCTCGACGACGTTGCGCATCGCGGCCATGAAGAGCCAGACCGCAATCGCACAAGCGACGAAGGAGGCGACGACCGGCCGCTTCGCCGATGTGGGCCGCGAGCTCGGCGCTCTCACCGGCCGTGATGTGACGCTCAGGGCCGAGCTGCTCGACGTCGACAAGCTGGTGGACACCAACGCCCTTGTCGGCGGACGGCTCGACGTCTCGCAGCAGCGGGTGGGCGAGTTGATCAGCACGGCGCAATCCTTCCAGAAGGATTTGTTTGCGGCGCGCAATTCCGCCAACGGCGGCAACGTCATCTTGACGCCGTCGCGCGCCAACCTCGACAGTCTGATCGGCGCGCTGAACGTCACGACGGATGGCCAATATCTGTTCGGCGGCATCAATACCGGCGTGCAGCCGGTTACTGACTACAAGGCCGGCTCGACCAGCAAGAGTGCCGTCGATGCCGCGTTCCTGGCGAATTTCGGTTTCACGCAAACAGATACCGCGGTCTCGAACATCAGCGCCGCGGCGATGACAAACTTCCTGGATACGACGTTCAAGGCGCAGTTCGACGATCCGGCCTGGGGCGCAAACTGGTCGACCGCTTCCGATCAGGTGATGCGGAGCCGCATCTCGACGACGGAAACCATCGACTCGTCAGCCAGCGCCAACGAACCTGCATTTCGCAAACTGGCGATGGCCTACACGATGCTGAGCGACCTCGGCACGCAAAACCTCAACCAGAACGCGTTCCAGGTGGTGGTCGACAAGGCGACCGAAATCATCGGTGATGCGATCAACGACTTGGCCGGTGTCGGCGCCAAATTGGGAACCGCCCAGGAGCAGACAAACAACGCCACGAGCCGCCTGAAGATCCAGAGCGATCTGATCACGAAGCAGGTCACGGCGATGGAAGAGGTCGATACGGCGGAAGCGTCTGTTCGCGTCACGAACTTGAAAAACCAGCTGGACATGTCGCTGGCGCTCACGGCGCGCATTCAGCAGCTCAGCATCCTCAACTATCTCTGATCGGCGATCCCGTCAGTAACCAGCCGGCTGCGAGTTAGATGACATTATCCAGTTACGATGCGGTGATCGAGGACAGCGGGCGGGAGGCACGTGCCCGCGAGCAACAGGCCCTGAGCCACGGGATTGACCTGCTGAGGCGTCTGCAGAGCGGGGATCTTGCGCCCCCAGAGGACGCCGAGGCGTTGCTCTTCATTCGAAGAATCTGGGCGTTCTTCGTGGAGGACCTTTCGAACGCCCGCAACGGGCTTCCGGAAAAGTTGCGCGCCGACCTTATCTCGATCGGCCTGTGGATCATCAAGGAAGCGGATCGGCTTCGGCAAGAGGAATCCAGCGACGTCGCGGAGCTCGTCGCGATCAACGTCATCATCCGAGACGCCCTCGCATGAAGAAGCCGATCTGTATTTCGTTGCGCGGCGGCGAGCGGATCTATGTGAATGGAGCGGTGTTGAGGGCCGACCGCAAGGTGACCCTCGAGCTGATCAATGACGTGACTTTTCTGCTCGAGAGCCAGGTCATGCAGGTCACGGACGCGACGACCCCGCTGCGCCAGCTCTATTTCGTCGTTCAGCTCATGCTCATGAGCCCGCACGACGTCGAAGAGGCGAAAGCTGTCTATCGGCAGCAGCGGTCGGGGCTGCTCGCAGCCACCGAAAACACAGAGATTATGGACGGCCTGGAGCAGATCGAGAAGCTGGTCGAATCGAAGCGATACTATGAGGCTTTGCGCAGAACTCGCGCACTGTTCGAGATTGAGCAGATGATTCTGGCCGGCGGCGATTTGCCGAGGCCTGTCGAAGTCGCGTGAAGCATCAGGAGGACAATATGAACGTTGACAGCGTGGCTTCTCCAAATTCGACGGCGAACAAGAACTCAGAATCCTCGTCCGCGCCGACAACGGTGACCTACAATCAGTTCCTGCAGCTCCTGATCGCGCAGATGAAGAATCAGGATCCGACCAATCCGACGGACATGTCGCAATACATGAGCCAGTTTGCGCAGCTCTCCGCCGTCGAACAGGCAATGCAGACGAATACCAAGCTCGACACGCTGCTGTCCTCCAGCGCGCTCGCCCAGGCCGAAAGCCTGGTCGGACACACGGCGGCATTTACGAGCTCCGATGGCGAGGATGTCAAAGGCAAGATCATGTCGGTGCGAATCATCCAGGGCGGAGCCGTCGCGAAACTCGACAATGGCGTCGAGGTGCAGCTCGGGCCGGGCATCACGATCAGCTAAGCCATGAACGAACGCGACGCTCTCGACATTGTTCAGCAGGCGATCTGGACCATCATCGTGGTATCAGGCCCCGCGGTCGGGGCTGCGATGATCGTCGGTATCCTGATTGCGCTGCTGCAGGCGCTGACCCAGGTGCAAGAGATGACGCTGACCTTCATTCCCAAGATCGTGGTCATGCTGATCGTGGTAGCGGTCTCGGGCTCGTTCATCGGCGCGCATATCTACGCCTTCACCGAACTGCTCTACTCGCGGATCGAGCACGGATTCTAGAGCATTTTCGGTTCTGATGGGATCAGAGCCGACGCTCTAGGTTCTTGCTCTGACGGGTTTTCTTCACGCGAACCGGTGTCCACTTCGAAAACGCTCTGAAGCCGGGCGCGGTGGCCACCACCTTCGCGCAAGCTAGGCGCTGCAAGGTGCTGACATGACGGTGTCCCAGGAATCCCCATGGCCCAAGCACTAAGCCCAGCTCTGCCGAGCGAGCGTCGGATGGGTGCCGACGTTGCCTTTGCGGTCGGCATCGTCGCCATCCTGACGATGCTGGTCCTGCCGGTTCCGTCGGTCCTGATTGACGTCGGCCTCGCCTTCTCGATTGCGCTCTCTGCCCTGATTCTGATGGTGTCGCTGTGGATTCAGCGCCCGCTTGATTTCTCGGCCTTCCCGACGGTGCTGCTGATTGCGACCATTCTTCGCCTTGCGCTGAATGTGGCGACGACGCGGGTGATCCTGTCGCGCGGGGCCGAAGGCGAGCACGCGGCCGGTTATGTGGTCGCCGGATTCTCGAAGTTCGTAATGGGCGGGGACTTCGTCATCGGACTGATCATCTTCGCCATTCTCGTCACGGTCAATTTCGTCGTGATCACCAAAGGCGCCACGCGTATCGCGGAAGTCGGCGCGCGCTTCACGCTCGATGCGATCCCGGGCAAGCAAATGGCGATCGATGCGGATTTGTCCGCGGGGCTGATCGACGACAAGGAGGCGCAGCGTCGGCGCAGGGAGCTGGAGGAGGAGAGCGCCTTCTTCGGCGCAATGGATGGTGCTTCGAAATTCGTGCGCGGCGATGCCATCGCCGGGCTGATCATCACCGCGATCAACATATTCGGCGGCATCGTCATCGGCGTGGTCCACCACGGCCTCCCACTGGCGCGGGCGGCCGACGTTTTCACCAAGCTTTCCGTCGGCGACGGTCTGGTCTCGCAGATCCCGGCGCTCATCGTCTCCCTTTCGGCTGGCCTGCTCGTTTCGAAGGGTGGCACCAGGGGATCGGCCGAGGAGACGGTGCTCAAGCAGCTCGGCGGATATCCGCGCGCGCAGTCGGTGGCTGCGTTCATGATGTTCGTTCTTGGAATGTTGCCGGGCCTGCCTCTGCTGCCTTTTGCCTTCCTGGGTGGCGTGATGGCGTTCATGAGCTACGCGCTTCCGCGTCGGCAGGCGGCAAGACGGCAGCAGGAGGCGACGCTTGCGGCGCAGGAGCGCGAACGATCGCAGGCAGAGTCGAAAGAATCGATCAAGGAATATCTGAAGACGGCGGACGTCGAGCTCTGCGTGGGCAGCCAGCTAGCGGTTCAAATGCTGCTTGCGCACGGGGAACTTGCGCATCGCGTCAGCAAGATACGCCGCCGCTTTGCGACCCAATACGGGTTTGTGATTCCCGAGATCAAACTGACGGACGACATGTCCGTCGGGCCGAAGAGCTACCGCATCAAGATACATGGCACTATCGTGGCGCAGCATGAGCTTCGCATCGGCGAGGTTCTGGTGCTCTTCGATGGTGTTCGCAAACCGGACGTGCCGGGCGATGAGACGGTGGAGCCGGCCTTCGGCATGAAGGCGATGTGGATTCCGGAGACGTTCCTCGAAGAAGTCAAACGGGATGGCTTCAAGGTTGCGGACAACATTTCCGTCCTTCTCACCCATTTGAGTGAAATCATCCGCGGCAACCTGGCGCAGCTTCTTTCCTACAAGGACATGCGAGCCCTGCTGGATCGGCTCGATCCCGAGTACAAGCGGCTCATTGAGGATATCTGCCCGTCGCAAATTTCCTATTCGGGCTTGCAAGCGGTCCTCAAGCTGCTGCTTGCCGAGCGCATCTCGATCAGGAACCTGCACCTAATCCTCGAAGCCGTTGCGGAAATCGCGCCTTACGTCCGCCGCGCCGAACATATCGCTGAGCACGTTCGCACGCGCATCGCGCAGCAGATCTGCGGTGACTTTGCCGACAACGGGGTCCTGAAAGTCCTGCGGCTTGGAAATCGCTGGGATCTCGCATTCCATCAAAGCCTCAAACGCGATGCCAAGGGCGAGATCGTGGAATTCGACGCCGATCCCCGCCTTGTCGAGCAGTTTGCGGCGGATGTCTCTACCGCGGTTCGAAAGGCAATGGGCCAGGGCGAAAGCGTCGTGCTCGTCGCACCCCCCGAGGTGCGTCAGTATGTTCGCATGATCACGGAACGGATGTTCCCCACCCTGCCGGTGCTGTCGCACGTCGAGATCGCTCGTGGTGTCGAAGTGAAGTCGCTCGGAGCCATTTCTTGATCGCGAGCGCATCAGGCTCCGTGCTGGCCACCTTCCTGATCTTCTGCCGGGTCGGCACGTGCCTGATGATTGCGCCTGGATTCTCTCGTTCCAACATTCCAGTGCAGGTCCGGCTGTTCCTGGCCATCAACGTCACGCTGATGCTGGCGCCCCTGCTCGAAGCCACCGTACGCCCGGTCGTCGAGACGGCTGCGACGGCGGCCATCGTCCGTGCGATCATGTCGGAATTGGTGATCGGTCTCCTGATTGGCCTGACCGCCCGGGTGTTCTTCCTCGCGCTGGAAACAATGGCGACGATGGCGGCATCCGCGATCGGGCTCAGCGGAATAGCCGGAACGATGGAAGACACCGAACACATGCCGGCCCTCGTGCCATTCATCACATTGCCGGCGATCGTCCTGTTCTTCATGACCGATCAACATTGGGAGCTGCTTCGCGGCCTCATCGGCTCCTATCGGACCTGGACGCCGGCGGTCGGCATCAGCGGCGAGACCGGCCTCTCCGAGCTTGCCGATCATCTTTCACAAGCGTTCGTCCTGGCGCTCAGGGTGGCCAGCCCGTTCGTCATTTACGGGGTCATCGTCAACCTCGCGCTCGGGCTCGCCAACAAGCTGACGCCAAGCATTCCCGTCTATTTCATTTCGCTGCCCTTCGTGCTGTTCGGCGGCCTCATGCTGGTCTATCTCACCAGTCGCGAACTCGTGCTGCAGTTCACTATCGCATTTTCATCGTGGCTGGCCGGTTGATCGACGCATGAAATCAAGAGATCGCAAAATCCGTCGCATCGCCGCCGTCCAGGCGAAGATGCACCGCCTTGCGGAATGGGAGCTGATCGAGTGCCGTGCGAAGGAGCATGAACTGCAGGAGCGGCAGCGTCGGATCATCGAGGGTTTCAACGACGGGAACGGAGTGCCTCCGTTGGCGGCGCAAAATGCGGGCCAGAATCTGAGGACGGCGAGCGTCGAACAGGGAGTGCTTGCCAAGGCGAAGGAGCGTCTCGCCTCGCAGGCCATGACCGAGGCGCGCAAGCTGAAGCAGGTGCTCCGGATGGCCGGCACGGTCGCGCGGCAGGCATTTCGGGAGCAGGAGCGGCGCGTCCTCGAGGAAGTAACTGAAACAGCGGCAAAACGGCCGGCCGAGAGAATGCAGGCCAACGAAACCAGTTCGGATCGCTAGAGCATGATCCGGAAAAGTGGAAACCGGCTTTCCGAAAAGATCATGCTCAAACAAGGAGATGAGATCATGATCCGATTCCCTCTAATCGGATCATGATCTAGTGAGGCACAGCATGACGGTCACCCCCGTACCGGATCTTATCTTGGATGTGATGGAGGCCGCAGATCCGGTCTCCCAGCGCGCGGCCGCTGGCAAGCTTGAGCGCGCCTCATCGGCAGGCGGCGAAGACTTCGCTGCGGCGATGGACCGGAAGATCGAGGCAGGCGCGCTTGAACGAACCGTAGCGTCTGCGCAAGGCACGGGCGCTGCGCGCGGCGGTGCGATCGACGGCAGCGGGCACGCCACGATCATCAGGAAGGCAGATACCGATCGCGCTGTGTATCGAAAGTTCGAAGCGTTCGTCCTGCAAACGTTCGTCGAGTCGATGCTGCCGCAGAACGCAAGCGAGGTTTTCGGCAAGGGAACCGCCGGCACGATCTGGCGGTCGATGCTGGCTGAGCAGATCGGCAATGAGATGGCCAAGGGTGACGGAATCGGAATTGCCAAGCAGCTCGCGAAAGCGCGCTCCGTTGCCAATTCCGCGACTGGTAAGGGCTAATTTGCAGCAAGATGAGCGCAACGATGAATCAGAATAACGAGCAGCAACAAACGCTTGAAATCCTCGAGGCGCAGGCGACGACTGTTTCCGAGGGAGGCGGTTTGCCGGCGCTGTCACAACAAGCCTTGCCCGAGCTAACGGATGCGCAGGATATCGCGGCTCAATGGCTCGGAACCAACTCCAACGCGTTGAATGCGATCGAGCGGCTCACGGCAACCATTGACGAGGAGACGGACAAGCTTGAGAGCCGGACGCAAGTCGATTTTGATTCCTTTAGTCAGCGCAAGAATCGTGGCCTGCTTGAACTGACAAGGGCGATGCGCGTGACACAGGGAATCGAGTTCGACCCGCGGGTGGTTGCGCACCTGACGCGCCTGCGGGCAGGCCTTGTAAGAAATCAAGCCGCACTACAAATGCACCTCGATGCCGTTCGCGAGGTCTCGGCGATTATCGCGAGGTCGATCCAGGAAGTTGAATCGGATGGCACATACTCATTGATGGGGCAGGGTGGATGCAAATAGTCAGGCTGCTCGTGGCAGGAGTCTGGGCCTGCATCGTCACCGTCGGTGCAAGCTTGGCTCTGTCTTATTGGAAGGAAGGACATGCCGCGCCTGCGGCCAAGCAGGAATACGCGGGCGGCCTCCTCTATGAGAAGACCAGGGTAATCAACGTGCCGATGATCGCGGAAGGCAGCGTCCAAGGCTACATCGTTGCACAGTTCGTCTTCACGGCCGATGCTACAGTGCTTCGTCAGTTGCCGGTGCCGCCTGAAGCCTTTGTTGTGGACGAGGCATTTCGGAAAATCTATTCCGACGAGAATCTCGACTTCAAGAACCTCGCTCGATTCGATCTCGCCCACTTTGCACGTACGGTCAGAGAGCACGTCAACAAGCGCCTTCAGGCTGAGGTCTTGCAGGACGTGCTCGTCCAGGATTTCAATTATGTTTCGAAGGATCAAATTCGCCGTTAGACCGCCTTCTCAAGTCGTCGAGCCGGTATCCCATATAGCGTTTTGACTCGATCGGATCGTAGCCGAGATGGTTGCGGAGCTTCTTGCGAAGCTTGCTCACGTGCCCCTCGATTACGTTTTCGTCGAAGCTCGAGTCGAAAAGACCGTAGGTCGCATTGAAGAGCTGGGTCTTTGTAAGCCACTTTCCCTGGTGCGCGACCAGATGCTCGAGAATGCGCAGCTCGCGACGCGGCAGGGCCAGCGTTCTGCCGCCGATTTCCGGATCCCGGCCGTCAAGAAAAACGTGGATCAGGCTCGTTGGCGTTTCGGCTGATTGACCGCCGGTTCGTCGTCGGATGACGGCCGTGCGAACGAGTATCTCGCGAACATGGATCGGAATATGGACAACGTCGTCAACGCCGGCTTCGAACAACTCGATCGTATCCCGGAGCTGCTTCAGGTTGTTCAGGGCGATGATCGGTGCGTGAGACTTGTTGCGGATGCTCTTGGGAATGCTCGTTCGATCCGAGCAGTCCCCCAGGATAAACGCCCCGATTGCCATTACGTCATTGCCGACGGCGGATTGCAGCCATTCGCGAAAATCTTTCGATGAGAAGCCGATCGAAACGACGCCTTCGCGATCGAATCCAGCCGCATAGCCCCGTGTAACGGTCTCCCGATCATCGATGACGATGAACATGTGGATGCCCCTGTTTGCCCTAGATAGTTGTTGTGGAGTCGAGCAGGCGTGCTCGCTCCGCTTGGTTACGCAAAACAACAGGTACTGACACGATACAAATTACTGAGACCGAAACACGCGCGTCTGGTTCGCTCGAAAGCTTGATCAGGTGCGGGTGGTGCCGCCATTTGAGGCGATGAGGAAAGTTGCCGTGGTGATGCTGTTCGGCAATCTTTTTGGAGTCCTCAGCACTGTTCGTGCACTTGCAGTCTGGTCTCGATACAACCGATCGAAATTGCGGCGAGAAGCGAACAGCGTCTTGTTGTTGAAGGTCACATCAAGAATGAACATCAGCTCGCGCACTGTCGAATCGGATCACGTCCATTACGTCGAAGTGGAGTATGATCGTCAAGCAATTGAACTAGGCATCTACTGCGAGACAACTCATCAGCGAGTAGATGTTGCTTTATTGAAACGCTTACTCAACCGATCTGCTCGGAATACTTGGCAATGTGCTCCTCTAAGTTGAAACAAAGGGGGAGAATTTTTCTGCCAAGAGCGACGATCGTCGTCATGGAACCGTCGTGGAAGATATTTGTGTTTCGATGAGATCATGTTTTCCGTGCGCGCTAGGCAGACTCTTCATCAATTGGCATCTCTGCCGTCGTCAAAACGCTGCGAAAACGCTCGGTAATCATCGGTCACGCGTGACTATGGAGTTGAAGTGGTGTCGCCAGCACGAGATCATCGCTCGATGTGATGAGCGCTTGATTTTGGTGGGCGTCAAAACGTCGCATAGGTTCGATAGAGGCGTTGCTGTTCGTCGTGCGTCGTATCAACAGGCGCGTATCTGACGATCAACATGCAGATAGTTGAGCCGCGAGCGGAGTCTGCGGAAAGTTGAACATGTGGTGGCCCGCGTTGCTGTGCGCGGCATGCAAACGCAATGCACGCTAGCGGTCATATGGACCGCAATGCACGCTAGCATGCATATCGAGCGAACTGACCGCATCACACGATCAGTCGTGCAGCAGCCACATCAGCGCGCGGAAGCAACGATGCCCTTGCTGGTCAATACTTGCCAGCTACCGTTCTCGATTTTGATTTCCTCGATACGACCCAGGTTCGGCACCTCCTGGCCCTGAGCAACCTCGATCACGCCTGCTGGTCCTTCAAGTATGGCAACGCCCTCATAGGCGCGCCGCACGCGCCAGCCCTGGATGATCTCTCGTCGCGCAGTGGTTGGCCGCGGCTGAATGGTGCCAGTGATCTCGGGCGACGAGGCTGCCGCCACGGTTCGCGCAACCTGCGGCTTTGCTTCGACCATGCGTTCGACCTTGGTGGCCGATATCGACTGATCTCTTTCGACGCGCTCGACGCTTTGGACCAGGCGGCCATATCGGTCGCTCGCGGCTCGGTTTGCGGCATCGAAGGCGGTGCGGTTCGCCGCGACATCACTCGATAGGCTCGCAACGTTGCGCCGCAGTTGCGACATCGCCTCACGGAGGTTGCGAAGCTCGGTATCGGATGCGGTGTTGATGGCAATGGGCCGCAAGACCAGGAAGGCGACGCCGCCTATGGAGATGAAAGAGGAGATCGCGACGATCACTGCGAGGGTGACGAACGGCGCCATCCATGTCCGCGGCTGCGGCTTCTTGACGACGAGTGTGGCGGCCGGGATGGGCGTACGCGCCTTGGGCCTGACAGGCTCTGGCCGCGGCATTGTGCGGGTGCGCTTCATGGTGGCGAGCGCCTCCTGGGCGAGCAGCTCGTCAACGGTAGCTGCGGCCACGCGAGGGGCGGCGGCTTTCGCCTTGTTGCCGGGGCGCGTCTGCGATGCGCCGCCCTTGCCGTCATCGGTGGCGGTTGGCTGCGGGGCAGTCGGCGTCGCTGGGGCTGCGGTCTCGTTGGTTGCTGGTTCGGCCATGGTTTTGTCGGCGGACAGGCAAATCCTGATTTGCTGGATAGCAAGCGAACCTTGCGTGAAACCTACGATCCCTCGGGCCAGCGGGACGTGATGTTGGTGTTAGCAGCGGATCTTCCGCGATCGCAGCAGTCCGTCAGGTGCGCATCCGGAATGCAGCCTCCATATTGCCGGGAGCTGCGGCTGTTCAACGTTGCTTGCCCAACAGCGCGATAGACAGGAGCGTGTCTTGACTGATGCCTGCGCCTGCCCCTTGCAGGATGGCGAGCGCTGGTGACGTGGCCTGGCTGCTGTTGTTCTTCACGTCGTACATCGCAGTAAACCGCTTTAACAGCGCTGCAACTTTCTCCGGATCGGCGAGATCCTTCAGGTTGAGGTGTTTTTCTACGATCTTTGCTTGCTGATCGACGTCCATGCTTCCCATCTCGTCGGGCAGATTGTAGGTGGTTCGAAACACCTGCGCGAGAGCCTGGTCAGCAAGGATATCGTATGCGGACGTGATCTGTGCGGACTTTCGTTCGAAATACAGCGCCAGGCGAACACCCGCATTCGCCTCTCCCTGCTGCGCTTCCAACGTTTGCTGGAGGTAGCTGTTCTGCGTTTCCAGGAGCTGGTCTCGCCGCTGCGGTCCTATTGTCTCTATCCGCGCGACGTTGCCTTCCTTGTCGAAATTGAATGATGCCGCGATCTCGGCAAAGCGGGAGTCGCTGGCGGTGTTTGCGAAGCTCTTGGGATCGTTCAGATCGGAATTGAAGATCTTCTTGAGATAGTCGTTGGTTATCTTCGCGGGATCCAGGCCGTTTGCGACGAGAACGATATCGACCAATTTCCTGTCCGAGAGCAGCTCGGAAACGCTCTCGATGCCTGCGATCGTGGTCTGGTAATACTTGGCGTCCTTCTCAGCCTTTTGTCGAAGGCTGTCCTTCTCCGCGGCGCTTGCAAATCGCGTTTTTGCAACGATGTAGTCCTTGACGATCTGCGTGACTTCAACCGAGTTCTGCGCCAGCAGGGGCGTTGTCAGGTTGCCCTTGCCGTCAAAGTTGAAAGCATGCGCGAGCTGTAGGTATCGGTCGTCTCCGAGGGTATAGGCATAGCTTGTCGGGTCGCTCAGATCGCTGGTGAGCACAGCCTTGATCGTGACCGGCGAGACTTTTTCCGGGTCGAGGCCAGCCGCCTTGAGTGCGAAGTTATAGACGTTCGGCGTCGACATGAACTGTTCAACTGACTTTATCTTAGAAATATTGGCCCTGAACTGCGTGATCGCGAGGGTTTCATTTTCTTCCTCCGCGTCGAGATATTCTGCCCCCTTGGTGAGAACGAACTTGTCGTTGGTGCTGGTCCGGTTCGCGTCGGTCTGAGCGGATGTGCCGGAAGCAAGCGTTCCATCTGCCGAAAACTCGAACGCGCCGGCGAGATCGAAATAGTGGCCGATCGTGGAGAGAGAGTTTTGGTAGCTCGATATGTCTGCCTTGCTTTGCGCCAACCGGTTTGTTTCGGTCGTAATCTTCGCTCTCAAGCCTGTCACATCGGCGCCAGGTTGCGATAGCTGCGCCATGTACTGCGCAATTTTCGAATTGGCATCGGTGGCAACCGCCTGGGCTTGACCGAGGCTGGCATTGATCGCATCCTTCTGGGGACCCAAAACGGTGTTAACATAACTGTTTGGATCGGATGGATCGCTGCTCAAGACCTTCCGTATCGTGTCACGCGACCAGTTGCTGTCATCGATCTCGAACGCCTCAAACACATATGTGCGAAGGCGGTCGTCGTTCAGCAGATCATCGACGTTTTTGACCCTGCCGATCACGATGTTGTAGTAGCGCGTGTCTTCGTCGATTGCGTCAACCCGCCTCTGGACCGCTGCCGTGTACAAGCCGATCATCTCGTCAGTCTGGTTTGACGATTGCGCAACGGGCGTATCCGAGCCTGTGAAGGAAAATGCCGAAGCAAAATCCCGGAAGCGCTTGTCCGTCAGTTTGTTGGCGAAGCTGTTCGCGTCGAGGAGATTGCTCTCCAGCACCTTTTTCATGAAGGCTTTTGCATAGATCATATCCTCCAGCCCATATGCCTTCATCGCATATTGGTAGAGTCGATCGTTCTTCAGAAACTCGTCGACGGTTTTGACCTTGCCTATGTTGTCTTTGTAATAGGCGGCGCTTCGTGTCACGTCGGGCTGCTGCGCAACTCGCGTCAGCGACTGCTGGAGGTTGCGCACGACGGAATTGTAGCTGGCGTACGTCGACACCATCAAGACATCCTTTTTGGAAAGCTCTCTGATATAATGACCATCTTGCTTGCGTGAAGCTGGCAGCGATGCCGGGACAAGGCGGTCGCGCAGTATCGGCGGCTTCCGCGCCTGGGGATCAAGGTGGCGTCCGGCGAAAGCCGTTGGTGTTCCGCCAAGCCATGTTCCGACACAGACGTCACCGAGAGCAGGGCCGTATCAGTGTTGCGCAGGCTGGTCAGTTGCGCTGGGCCGTCCAATAGCCTGCGCAGCGCGCATTGCCGGAATGACCGCTCCAGGTTCCACGACCTGATGGACCGACGAGCCTGCCGGATCCGGAAGCGTATTTCTCGTGCACGGTCACGGAGGCGCGGACGGCGCCGGATCGCGCCACGCGCCCCCTGAAATTCACCAGATTGGGATGAGTGACGATCCCGTTGATGATGTTGACGGAGAAACTGTATGTCGGATCGCAGGGACCGTATTGCGTGACGAACAGGAGACTCCAGGGGCCGTCATAGGCAGACCGCGCGTCGGCATTGGTAACGAGGAGCGAGCCCATGCCGGCGATTGCGAGTGCGAGCAGAAGCCGTTTCATGACATTATCTCCGAAGGTTGCGCTGGTAACAGCGTGAACATCGTAAATTACGGATCATTGGCGATATCATCCGCAGCGATATCCTGACGGGGACAGATGTAGGCTGGCTTCCACAGGCGGTCCCGTAAAATCCCGTTAGGCCACCTCACTATGGCGTTACAGCGGATAGCAGCGGCCTTGCGGGCCGCATTCTGGTGGCGCCATGGCAGAGAGAATGCGCACCCGCTGAGGGCAAGCCGGAGGATGTTGCTCAGTCAGTCTACTGACGAAAAGCCCGGCTCTCGAACGCAAGACAATTGACCTTGGAATGGAGTTGCCGGCCCCCGCGGATGCGGCGGATGCAGGACGACACTGCTATCTTTTCAATTCTGCCGCGAGGACCGTGCGCCCATATACAGATGCATGGTGAACGGTCGCGCCCTGCATCCGCAGTCAGCAATCGATGACGCTGTGAGGATCTCAGGTTCCCGCGTCCGTGGCAGCATCCGTTTAGAGCTTCGAACCATAGGACATAGCATCATGGATTCCATTTCTCGTCGCCAAATGCTGGCAGCGACCGCTGCCGGGAGCCTCCTCACCACCACCGCTATCGCACAGGCTCAATCCGCAGACGCGGTCCCGCAGCCCCAGCGGCCGGGTCGCGGCGGCACCGATCCCGGTCCGCGAGATCTGACGCGGGACCGGCAAAACCCGGATATGCTCGTACCGCCCTCGACCGATCACGGCAGCTTGCCGAACCTGCGCTTCTCGTTTTCCGATGCGCATATGCGGCTGGAGACAGGTGGCTGGACCCGCCAGGTGACCCGGCGCGAACTCGGCGTTGCCACGGCCCTTGCCGGTGTGAACATGCGGCTGAATGCCGGTGGCGTGCGCGAGATGCATTGGCACAAGGCTTCCGAATGGGCCTATATGCTTTACGGCAAAGCCCGCATCACGGCAGTCGATGCCAAAGGGCGTTACTTCATCGATGACGTCAGTACGGGTGACCTCTGGTTCTTCCCTTCCGGAGTTCCGCACTCCATCCAGGGCCTCGGTCCCGACGGTTGCGAGTTTCTCCTCGTCTTCGATGACGGCGATTTCGATGAAGACAACACCTTCATGATCGCCGACTGGCTCAAGCGCACACCGACCGAGGTGCTCGGCAAGAACTTTGGGGTGCCAGCTTCATTGTTCGACCAGACCCCTGAGGAAAGCCAGCGCTACATTTTCCCAGCTCCCTTGCCGGGCCCGCTCTCCTCGGACAACATTCCGGAAGCAACGCCCGTGCCGCAGAGCTTCAGTTCTCGGCTCATGGCCCAGGATCCCATCAAGACCGCGAGTGGGACGGTGCGGATCAGCGATTCCACCGTGTTCCCGATCAACACCACGACGGCCGCGGCACTGGTCGAGGTCAATCCGGGCGGATTGCGCGAGCTGCACTGGCATCCCAACGGGGACGAGTGGCTATATGTCATCGAGGGGCAAGCACGCATGGGCGTGTTTGCAGGTCAGGGCCAGGCGCGCACCTTCGATCTCCGAGCCGGCGATGTCGGTTACGTGCCGGTCGCGATGGGCCACTATCTTGAGAATACAGGCCCTGGCCCGTTGCGATTCCTCGAAACGTTCAAGAGCCCTTACTTTGTCGACTTCTCCCTCGACACGTGGATGGCATTGACGCCGCCGCCATTAGTGGATGCGCATCTTAAGCTCGATCGACAAGTGACGGATAAGCTACGTAAGACCAAGGCGCCGGTCGTGCCGGATTAGCCGCGGGTCGGTAGTCGTCGACACGCAGGTCATTGGAGGCATCGGCACACGGTCGCCCCCGTCGTCCCGCGCTGCCGCCATCTATCGACTGCGCCGACGATAGACGCCGTTCAGGACATGCGATACAGGGATTTCGCATTGTCGCGCAGGCGGAGCGGGAACGGCGGTGCTTCATCTGGTGGAGTAAGGACCTCGATGTAGACGCCGCTGTGTGCACCTGCGGCGTTTCGCAACGCTTGGTCGAGCTCGCCGCAAGTCGTCGCTCGCGCCGTCATCCAGCCGTCGCAACCTAATACCCGCGGCAGCTCGGCATATCGCCAGGATGGGACGTCGTTGTAGGCGATGGCAGGCTCCTTGGCGCGCAGCCGCTCGATAAGATAGCCGCCGTTGTTCAGCACGAAGATCACCGGTTTCAAACCGAGACGGGCAAACTGACTGATTTCCTGCACCGTGAATTGATGAGAACCTTCTCCGGTGATGAGTACCGTGCGTCGGTGTGGGGCGGCGGCAGCGGCACCCAGCGCGGCCGGCGTTGCCCAGCCGATCGATCCCCACAGTCCCTGATTATGGAAGCGCGCTCCCTGCGGCAGCCGCGCAAAAGCCAGTCCCATGGAGGCGGTGCCGGTCTCTGCGACGACGATGTCGTCAGGTCGTATGAACTTGCTCCAGCGCGAATATAGCGCGGCAGCCGTGATAGGATCGTCGCCACCGCCGCTTCCCGCGCCTAGCGAGTCGGCATGGGGCGGGGTGACGACATTGTTGTGCTTGCTCAGGCGCTTCGCAAGGGCGGCGAGCACATCGGCCATCTCGAGGCCGGAATGCGTGCGCCCCTGCAATGTGGTGTGGTGATGACCTATCGAAATAAGCCGCGCCGGATCCAGTTTGGCCGTGAAGGCGCCGGTGTTCAGGTCACTGAACAGCGTGCCGACGGCGAGCACAAGATCGCAGCTCTCGACAAACTGGCGCACGTTCTCGTTCATCAATCGGCCGGCATACATTCCGACATAAGCTGACTGGCTTTCGTCGAGCACGGATTTGTCGAGAAACATGGTGGCGAATGGCAAGCCGGATGCGTCGACAATCGCCTGCATTGTCTGCTGCAGGCCGGTACGCGCCACCAGGAGGCCTGGCAGGATGCACGCCGTCTTGGCCCGATCGATGCTTGACAGGATTGCATTCACAACCTTCTCGAGAAGGACGGGATCGCTTCCAGGAGCAGCAATAGGTTGAGCGCTTCCAAGCACGGGTCGATCGGCGAGATCGGCGGGGAAGGCCATGTAGACGGGGCGGAGGTGATAGAATGCCTCAAACAGAAGGCGTTCGGTCTCATATGCAGCATTCTGCGGCGTGATGACCGAGTGCGCGCAGACCACCGGTTCGCTCATGCGGCGGAACAGATCGAATTCACCGTTGCCCAGCGTATGGTGCAGCACGGAGCGCGCGGCTTGCGCAGAAGTGGGCGGCATTCCGACCAGGTGGAAAACGGGGAGGTGTTCGGCGTAAGCGCCGGCGATGCCGTTCAGCGCGCTGAGCTCGCCCACGCCATAGGTGGTGCAGACCGCGCCGGCGCCCTTGATCCGCGCATAGCCATCAGCGGCATAGGCGGCGTTGAGCTCGTTGCAGCACCCGATCCAACGCAGACCCGGTTCGCTGTACGTCGCATCGTTGAGCGGAAAGGAGAAGTCGCCCGGAACACCAAAGACGTCGGTGATGCCGACATCACGCAGCCGTGAAAGGACATGCTGAATAACGGTTCTGGGCATCACGCGGTCTCGTCAACAGTCGCGACAAAATCGAACGGTGAACTCGACCTGTGAGCGGTCTCGAATACCCATCTCGCGCAGGGTTTGATCATCAAGCGCAGCGAGTGCGCGGACCGCTCGCCTGACTTCACGCTCGTTTTCCCACTGCGTCCACAATGAGGGCGTGCTTGAGAGGGAAGTATTGAAAGAAGACATGTCCACATGAAACTCCACAACCTGCTCGCAGAAGTAAATGTGGTTTTCCTCTGTTACGGCACGATAACCCTGCGCGAAAATCTGGTTACATCGGCAATAATTGACCGTGCCGCGATCACAATTCACTCGGCGTCGAGATTCCGGGGAAACTGCTGCTGGCAATCGAAGGTCGCCGATAAACTAAAAGAGAGAGCTGTGCTTGCGCCTGTGACGGCTGCGTGATCGCCGCAACAACCCGATCATCGAAAAGGTGACAGAATGTTCCTGTGGCATCTCTCCAGTGCTTTCAAATCCGAGGAGACGCAAGCGGCCCCTGCCGTTCTGCCATATAGCGGCCTGGCGTTGTGCCGAGCGCCTTCCTGAACATCGTGACGAAACTGCCCGCGCTCTCATAGCCGAGATCCATGGCCACTTGCTGAATCGTTGCGCCGCTCGCCAGCCATTGCAGCGCGAGTACGATGTTGAGCTGCTGCCGCCAGCGGCCGAATGTCATGCCGGTTTGTCGGGCAATCATGCGCGCCAGTGTTCGCTCGCTAAGCCCGGCGCGCTTGGCCCAGATCTCCATCGTCCCCTGGTCCGAAGGATCGGCCATCATCATGTCGACGATCTTGCGCAGCCGGCGATCCGTTGGCATCGGCAGATGCAACTTGCCCACCGGCGCCACCGCGACTTCGTCGAGCAGGAGGGCCACAAGGTGCGTCTCCATGCCACCCTCGGGATAAGCAATCGGGAAACTGGCAGACCGGACCAGAAGCTCCCGTAGGAGCGGCGTGACCGAGATCGTGCAGCAGTTTGCGGGCAGGTTCGGTGCGACGGCGGGATCGATAAACGCATTATAGCCTTCGATCTCGCCCGCCGCCTTGACGCTGTGCGATACGTCGCCCGGAATCCAGATTGCGCTTTGCGGCGGCACGATCCAAAGGCCGCCTTCCAGCTCGCAGGTCAGAACGCCGCGCAATGACAGCAGGAGCTGCGCCTTCCGGTGACTGTGAAAATCGAGCTCAACGCCGGTCGTGACCGTCGTGATGCCGTAGGTGATCACGGCGCGCGCCACCTCATCCGGGTCGACGAAGCCAGTTCGGTCGCTCAGATCGGTAAGGATTGGCATTCCAATCGATTCCAATTTCCGTGGAAGTGCATTGGCAGGAATTCAGAATATAATGTCAGAATTGGCTGATGTTGCCAATCGCGCGAAGGTCTATCCGTCCTAAGCCGTCATTCGCGCAAGCGCTGAACTCTTGGTGGATTTTGGATGAGCAAACAGATCGCCTCTGTCGCCGAACTTGAAGCGATCATCGGCAAGACGCCCCTGCCGATGACGCTCAAGGTGATTGACCATCTTGATGAAGGTGCGTTGCACTGGATCCGGCTTTCGCCGTTCAGCTTTACCGCCTTCGGTGACGCTTCGGGCATCGCGGTGACAATGGCGGGCGGAAAGTGCGGCTTCGCATCGGCCAGCGCGCACGAACTGCGGCTACCCACCGCGTTGCTCGATGATGCGGCACTCGCCCGGCCTGGTGTCGGGTTCGCCTCCCTGTTTCCGCTTCCAGGCATCACCGAGACGTTGCGAGTCAACGGAAGGGTAGCCGAGGTTCGGCACGACGAAATCTGTGTCGCGGTGGAGGAATGCTACGGTCATTGCGGCAAGGCGCTGATCCGCTCGGATTTCTGGACGGCTGCGCCGATCGCCGCGGCGCCATCGGATCTCTCGGCCTTCATCGCCGATTGCCGTTTCCTTGCGCTGGCCACCACGGACGCTCAAGGCCGCGCCGACCTCAGCCCGAAGGGCGATCCTGCCGGCATGATGGCGCATCTTGACGGCTCGCGGCTCTGGTTTGCCGATCGTCCGGGAAACCGTCGCGTCGATAGTTTTCGCAACATCATCGCTCAGCCCCGCGTCGCCGCCGCGCTGCTCATCCCTGGTTCGAGCCATATCGTGAGGTTGTCGGGGACAGCTCACATGACCGACGACGAAGCGATGCGCGCGCAATTCCGGGTGCAGGACAAGACGCCGGCGCTCGCCATAGGGATCGACGATCTCAGCGTCACGATGTCCGAAAGCCCCGCCCTCGTTCGAACGCATCTCTGGCCAATGTCCGGCCGCCCCGCCATCGACCCCGCGAAAGTCTTCACCGAGCACATCAAGCTCAACAAGGCCAATGGATTGGGAGCCCGGCTTACGAGCGCTGCGTTGTCTGTTCCCGGTGCGACGGGCCTTCTGAAGAAGGGTCTGGAGCACGAATACAAAAATAATCTCTACTAGAGCGTTTTCGAGCGAAGTGGACACCGGTTCGCGTGAAGAAAACGCGTCAAAACAAGAATCTAGAGCGTCGGTTCTGATTCAATCTAGAGCATGATCCGTTCAAAGCGATTGCGAGGACAGGTCCACCTCTTAGGACGACCGGCTCCCGCGCACAGCTTCGGTGCCATGCTCAACGGACGGCGGAATTGCAAACGCGAACATCGATAGTTGTACGTCAGGGGAGAATACGAACGGTGTAGTGCCTATCTTGTTGGCGCCAAGACGGGCGTAGAAATCGACAGAACTTGGGCTCGAGTTAATCAGGATCACATTTCCTGCCATCTTTCTCGAAAGCTCTACTGCGGTAGCAAAAAGTCGTGTGCCAACGCCCCTTCGCGAATAGGCTGGATCGACAAAAATACTATCCAGGAGAGTTAGGCCTCCGATTCCCGTCGGTCTTACAGCCACATAGCCGTGCGAAACGCCGGCTTCGCTCTCGGCCACAAAGACCAGTCCAGCGGCAATAAGCGAAAGGTTGACCTTGAGTGCGGGCATGAAGCGGACGATCGCATCATCGTCGTACCCGTCATTCCTGGTCGCGCGAACTGCGATCTGCGTAAGCTCCTCGGCTTCGTCAACACGTGCAGGCCTAACTGGATTATTTGTCATGATTGGTCCCTACTCCAACATCACCCAAATAGCCGCCGCGGAATGAATTTCAAGGAGTGCAGGGGATGCAGCCAATTGCCGGTCCACGCAGCAAGGCCGCTGAGCGGGTAGTTTTCAGCTCTGGGTTCAGGAGCCGACTTCGATCGAAGCCGCCGACGCGTTCATTCGGGACCAGCAGGCGACATCCGGAAGGGCGCGGCAAATCTGGCGATGTCGGCTCGTGTCACCGCCGTGACCACGAACTATTTCGTCACTATCCGCCGGGTTGGCGTCACGGTGCTGGTCGGCGCCGTTGGCGAGATCGAGAACGTCAGCCACGTATTCCAGCCGGCCGGGCGATTCTCCGCGGCAAATTCGCCATATCCCTTTAGGTTCAAATACCCCTGCATGTCGCCAACAGGAAAAAGAAAGCCGATCTGAGGGCCGACTCCCAATACCCGGGACCGGAAGCCTCCCAGGACGGGGTGCGCGCCGAAATCATCGGTGATCTGCTGATAACCATACCCGACCAAACCAACGAAAAGCTGCTTGGATAGAAACTGAGAGGCACCCCAATCCACGTGGAAGTCGATACCGTTCTGGTACTGCGTATCCTGATTCTTGAAATTGTAGGTGAAGCCCGCGACAGCAGAAAATTCATGCCCCGTCTGCGGATTGAAGTAGGTATAGCCGCCGCCGGCATCAACGGCGGCATGGCCGATGCCGAGATTGGCGAGGCGGGTCGGACTGTACGCCCCAACGGGAATATCTCCCGTCACATAGGCCATGAAATTGTGCACCCCGGCGTTCCACTTGAGAGTTGCCTGCGGGTAAAGATCGCCGACCGATGTGATTGAATCGGCAATACTGCCTGTGCGAGTCATCGCCAGCGGGCCGACTGCTGCCGTCAGCGTTCCGTCAAGATTTGCGCTGGAACGCCCGAACAGACCGATTACGCCGATGGCAAGTTGTCCGCCCAGCACTGGCGTTGCAAACGTGTAGGTGGGATTAAGTAGCACGAGATCGGCCTGCGCATTCAGACGAAGGTTCAGGTCGACGTTCACCGTAGCGGGGATCCTGCCGACCTGGATTTCCCGCGCGGCCGCCGTACGGCCAAAAGCGCTTACGCTGGTGTGATAGTAGACCTCGCCCATCGACCAGCCGGGGACCTGAGGGGTTGCTGCAAGGCTGCCGAAGCGGCCGGGAAGCCAATATGAAACTCCACCTTCGTCGGCGTGGACGGTTGCAGACGGAATGGATGTCATCGCCATTGCCATGGCGATGACTGAGTTTCTGAATCGGAAACGGATCCCGGGCCTTGTCTTGTCGCGCCTGTTGGGCTGTCCCTTTTTTCGAAGATCAAGAAGCCACATATCACACCCCCGCCCTTTATGCGTATCGCGCAACGATCTTTGCTGCCCGCGTGATTTTTTTTGGCGGTACAACTGAAATGGACCCCGATTGTGGGACCACGTGCTTAGTTGGAAGGGGCTGCTCCGTTTGATAGACGGAGCGCATGATGACGACAAAGACGAGACGCAAGATCGACGCGGCACTGAAGGCAAAGATCGCGCTGGAAGCGGTGCGGGAGCAGGCGACGGTGGCCGATCTGGCCCAGCGCTATGAGGTTCACCCGAACCAGATCTATGCCTGGAAGAAGCAACTGCTGGACCAGGCGGCCCGGGCCTTTGACGCGGGTGTCGGGCGGG
>NZ_JBVAPG010000180.1:0-14923 GCF_055413685.1 Bradyrhizobium sp. LeoA1Lang
AAGCCTTCGTGGTAACGCTTGTCATGGCGTGGTCTCCAGCCCGGCGCGTCAACGCCGGGTGATTCGAGGTTGATCACCCCGGAGACTACGCCACTTTCAATTCCAACCGCTTTTCGGACGGCACCCTTGAGCGCGTGTCTTCCTGACACTTTTCAGAAGTGAAGCGCAGCGCTGGCGATATCCGTTGATCGCGGAAAAACGGACTTCATCCGCTATCGCGCTCAGGTCCAAAAATAACCCCAACCGGAAATTGTTGCCTCACGAGACCGGCACTGCCGTCGGGACGTGGCAGTGTGAGGCAATCAGGAGCCAAAGGTTAAGTTATGTCGTCCGTGGCTGTAGTCTGCCGCGCGGCTTTCTCTTGTGCGATAGTTCCTTCTAGCCGCGAGATGTTCTCCAGCAGGCGCTGGCTGGTGAGGACGAGAAAGTAATAACCGAATTGCGGATTTTGAAAGTAGATTTCGAGCAACCTCTCATAAGTTATGGTCAGCACTTGCCCGTCTTCCATGCATTCGACCGTCGCGGTTCGCCGTTTATTGGGAGTAAGGAAGCCAAGTTCGCCCATGAGACGTCCCGGTGGAAGTTCGACGCCGATTTCCGTGACCAAAAACGTTCCTGTGACCGCCAGGAACATTTCGGTAGCTGCATCGTCCTTCTTGAACAATATGTCGCCCCGGCGATATCTGCGTTCGGTCATGAACGGTTTGAGCCATTCCATCGAGGTGTCGCCCTCCGTCGCGATACGCGCCTTCTTGATCAGATTGAGCATTTGACGCAGGCGAACGGCATTGATCGGCAGCAACAGCAGATACAGGAGAAAAGTCGCGACGTTTCCGGAGAGCGCGCCAAAGGCAACGAAGAATGTACAGCCGGCCATGTTCGCGACGCGCAGCGGCACCATTGTCTGCATCAGCAAGGTAGCGACAAAGAAGATGGCGCCAACGAGGGCGAACATGTTGGCAAGCGTGATGTTGGCCAGCACAATTTCCAGCAGTCGGCCGAATAGTGCGTCGTAGGTGATGTTGTTGGGATCGAGACCCAGTTGAATCAGAATCTTTGCGATCCTGAGATTGTCCGCCGCCGTATCAAGAATGCGGTTTAGTATCGTCGAAAAATCTGCCCTGCTGGACTCCATCGGATCATCCCCCGCGCAAAGCCGCCGGTATTCGTCGGATATCGAAGTCGGATAACAACCGTCGAGTAAGATTAGTAGATCATGATCCGATTAAATGGAATCGGATCATGATCTCATCTGTTTGTTTGAGCACGATCTTCGCGCAAAAGCTTCGCGTTTGTCGCGAGGGAAAACCGGTTTCCACTTTTCCGGATCATGCTCTAGCGGTCTCGATGCAATCGATCAATTTTACCCTGAGCGGTAGTGTCGGCAATTCCCCGCTCTCGTTGGTTTTGCCATTGTAGCTGCCCCTGAGCTGAACAGAAGTAACGTCGGCTCTTGGGCGACTTTCGCAGGTGGAGAGCAACAGTTTCGCAAAATCGGAACTTCCGAGTTTGGCACTTCCCTGACATTGGTTTCGGACTGCGTTGTGTCCGCTCCAGCAGAACGGACGTGCGGCTGCATCGGGCAGCTTTATCCCAGAGGGCGGCGCCCTCACCGAGCAGATCGCCGACGACCACGAGGCCCGTGGCGATACCGATACGCACCTGCAACGAGGTCGTATGGCCCGCATCGAGCTTGGCCACGGCTTCGATCAAGGCGGGGTCCGCGCGCACCGCCTGTTCGGCGCCCTCCTCATGTGCCGTTGGATTGCTTGCAGGGGACGTCCTTTGCCCGTCTGCCGCACGTGGATTTACCCTGCCTCCCGCCCGCGGCCGCAAATTCATTGCGCATTCATGACGATTACATTACGGTTTTGTGACGCGACGCGGGTTCCGGCTGCGTCGTCCGCCTCCTGGTCACCTCCAGCCAAGGCGAACTACTGCGCCGGGGAATGTTGCGTCGTCAGCCATGGCGCCCGCTCCAAATCAAGGTTCTTCGATTGCCGCGATTGCGGGCGGCTTGGCCGCGATCGGCATCTGGCGCCTGCTCGCCGTCGCCGCGCCACAGATGGCGGCGCTCGCGATCCTGGTGCAGACCGAGACCGATTTCGGCTCGCGCCTCTGCTTCCTCTTGTCCTGGGGTACACTTAACTTCTTCTTCATTGCGCTGCTGCGGCGGCCGGCGCTATCGGGGGCGCTGTCGCTGACGCTGGTGGTGGCGTTGGTGCTGCTCTCGCGGTTCAAGCACGAAGTCGTGCAGATGACCGCGAACTTCGTCGACCTGATGGTGGTCGACCACGACACCGCGTCCTTTCTGCTGACGATCTTCCCGAACCTGCGCTGGTCGCTGATCGGCGCAGGCGCCGTCACGCTGCCCTTGATGTATGCGCTGTGGTGGCTCGATCCGTTCCGCGTCCGCCGCCTGCCGGCGCTGGCCTGCAAGCTGGCGTGCCTGGCCGCGCTGGCCGGATACGCCGTCACCTGGCCGGATGAGGATTGGCGCGGCTATTACGACGACGGCTATCTCTCGAAATTCGCTCGCTCGGGCGTCACGGCGGTTTCCGATTTCATCAACTACGGCTTCATGGAGTCGGATGCGGTCGCGAGCGAGCACCTCAAGATTCCGCTGGTGGATTCCTGCCATCCGGCCGGCCGCCGGCCGAACATCATCCTGATCCACGATGAATCGAGCTTCGATATCCGTGCGGCCGAAGGCGTCAGGGTGCCGCCGGGCTACGGCGCGCAGTTCAAATCCTATGACGGCGTGGAGCGAAAATTCCTGGCCGAGAGCAATGGCGGGCCGAGCTGGTTCACCGAATACAACGTGCTTGCCGGGCTCTCCTCGCGCTCCTTCGGCCGTTTCGCCTATTTCGTCACCCGCATCGCCTCCGGCCGCGTCGAGCGCGGGCTGCCGCTTGCGCTCCGCCGCTGCGGCTACAACACGCTTTCGCTTTATCCGGCGTTCGGCGCCTTCATGAGCGCGCGCAGTTTCCAGGCCACGACCGGCATCCAGCGCTTCTACGACGCGCGCGATCTCGGCGCCAAGGATGTCGAGCCCGACCGCTTCTTTTACGACAAGGCGCTACGGCTGATGGCGGAGCAGCCGCCCGGCGCGCCGCAGTTCACCTTCGTCTATCTCGCCGCCAACCATTTCCCGTGGAAGACGCCCTTGCGGGCGGACCTGACGCCGTCCTGGCGCCCGCTCGGCAACACGCCCGTCATCGACGAGTATCTGCGCCGGCAGGCGATGAGCGCCAGCGACTATGCCGCCTTCGTCGCGGGACTGAAGAAGAAGTTTCCGGCGCAGCCGTTCCTGATCGTGCGCTATGGCGATCACCAGCCGGAATTCGCGCCGCATCTTCTCGACCCGAGCCTCGATGCGGCCGGAATCGGCAAGAAGCTCGAGAAGTATGACCCGCGCTATTTCGCGACCTACTATGCAATCGACGCCATCAATTTCGAACCGGTGAAATTGCCGGCCGTGATGGAGACGATCGATGCGGCCTATCTGCCGCTGGTGATCCAGGAAGCCGCCGGCATTCCGCTCGATCCCTCGTTCGAGGAGCAGAAGCACATCATGCTCCGCTGCAGCGGCCTGTTCTATGCCTGCAAGGACGGCGCCGAGGCGCGCCGCTTCAACCGCCTCCTGATCGACGCGGGTGTGATCAAGGGGCTGTGAGGGGCGCTATTCCCACTTCTCCGTCATTGCGAGCGAAGCGAAGCAATCCATCTCGCCGCAAGCGGAGGCATGGATTGCTTCGTCGCTTCGCTCCTCGCAATGACGAAGGGATTCACTTCGTCCCGATCTTCTCCCACAGCCAGCGCGCCACCGCGTCCGGCGAGGAGGAGCCATCATTGCCGGCGGCGCGCAAATTCGCTTCCCGCATCGCGGCGATATCGATCCGTCCGAGCAGCGGCTGCAATGCCGCGCGCAGCTTTGCATCATCCTTGCGCTTGGGCGCGAGCAGCATCACCGCGTCATAGGGCGGGATCGCGTGTTTGGGATCGCCGAGCACGACGAGATCATATTTCGCGATCAGCCCGTCGCTGGTATAGCCCGCGATCACGTCGACATCCCCTGAAGCGATGGCGGCATACATGAAATCCGGCTGCATCTGCCGCTGCGTCCGGAACGACAATCCGTAGGCCTGTTTGATGCCGGCCCATTCCGGCCGCGAGAAGAATTCGTAATCGCCGGCGATCGACATCGACGGCGCGAGTGCCGCAAGATCGGCGATGGTGTGGATGCCGAGCGCTTCCGCACGCTGCTTCGGCATGATCAGCGCATAGGCGTTGGCAAAGCCGAGCTCGCCGAGCAAGGTGATGTCCTGTTTCGCGAGGATCGCCTTCAAGTCGGCCAGCAGCTCTTCGCGCGGCCGGATGTCGGTGTGATGGAACTGGTTGGCCCACAGCGTGCCGGAATAGTCGACATAGACGTCGATATCGCCGGCCTTGAGCGCATCGAAGATCACGCTGGAGCCGAGGCCGGCGCGCGTGGTCGCGGACAGCCCGTCCGCGTTCAGCCGCTGCGCGATCAGGGCTGCCAGCACATATTGCTCGGTGAAGGTTTTTGCGCCGACGACATAGTTCGACGCCGAGCGCGCCATCGTCGGCACCAGCGTCGCTGCGACCAGCGCCGCGATGCCGACGGCGCCGAGCGCGGCACGCAGCCGGCTGCGGTGGCGCAGGCCGTTCTCGATCAGCGCCAGGAGCTGGTCGACCGCGAGCGCCAGCGCGGCGGCGGCGAGGCAGCCGAACACGACGAACACCCAGTTCTGGGTCTGCAGCCCAGCAAAGATGTAATTGCCGAGGCTGGTCTGCCCGATCGGCGTCGACAGCGTCGCGGTGCCGATCACCCACACCGCCGCCGTGCGGATGCCGGCCATCATCACCGGCAGCGCCAGCGGCAGCTCCACCATGAACAGCGATTGCCGCGGCGTCATGCCGACGCCCTGCGCCGCCTCCGTCAGCGCGGGATCGACGCCCGACAATCCGGTGATGGTGTTGCGCAACACCGGCAGCATCGAATAGAGCGCGAGCGCCAGCACCGCCGGCAGAAATCCGAACGCGGAGAAATCGAAGCCGAACCAGGACAGCGTCAGCGCCGCCAGCACCAATAGCAGCGGATAGAACAGCGCCAGCAGCGCGAGCCCCGGCACCGTCTGCACGATGCTGGCGAAGCCGAGCAGCGTGCCGCGCAGCAGCGGCCGGTTGCGCGCGACGATCGCCAGTGGCAGGCTGACGATGAGCCCGAGGGCGAGCGCAGCCAGGCTCACGCGCACATGGTTGCCGAGATAATCGGGCAGATGTGCGAGCGCCTCGGTCCAGCGCGGATCGGAAAACAGGCTCATGCGGCGCCGTCCCCCGGCAGCAATTTGCCGAGCCGTTCCGCCTGCCGCCGCGGCGTGTGCAGGAGTTTTTCGACGTAAGGGTCGGTGCTCTCGGAAAGCTCCACTGGGGTGCCCTGCGCCAGCAGCCTGCCTTCGTGCATGACGGCGACGCGGTCGGCGAGCAAAAGCGCCTCCGTCATGTCATGGGTGATCATGACGGTGGTCAATTTGAGCCTGCGGTGCAACTCGCGGAAATCATCGCCGAGCGCATCGCGGGTGAGGGGATCGAGCGCGCCGAACGGCTCGTCCATCAGCACGATGCGCGGCCGTGCGGCCAGCGCCCGCGCGACGCCGACCCGCTGGCGCTGCCCGCCGGAGAGCTCATGCGGCAGCCGCTCCCGATACTGCGCGCCATCGAGCTGCACCAGTTCGAGCAGTTCGTCGACACGCGCTGCGATCTCCGCCGCCGGCCAGCCGAGCAGCTTCGGCGTGATGCCGATATTGGCGCCGACGGCAAGATGCGGAAACAGCCCGCCGCTCTGGAAGACGTAGCCGATGCGCCGCCGCAAGCGGATCGGATCGACATTGCGCACGTCCTCGCCTTCGACCATGACGCTGCCGCTGTCGGCCTCGATCAGCCGGTTGGCTAGCCGCAGCAAGGTGCTCTTGCCCGAGCCGGAGCGGCCGACGATGGCGAGGAACTCGCCCTCGGCAACCTCCAGCGAGACATCGTCGACGGCGACCACGCCGCCGTTGGCGAAGGTCTTGCCGACCTTGGTGTAGGCAATGAGTGGTCCGTTGGACAATGCTGTTCAAACCTCGCGCTGCGCCCCCATCCGGGAGATCACAGATCAACTAGCACGTCGCGATGCCGCGTTGAACTTGTCCGCACGAGAGGCTAAGGCATCCTCCCGAACAGGGAGGGAACGTGGTGGACAAGGCCAAGCCCACAGCCAAGCCCACAGCGGTGGCGCTCGAGGATGCGACGGTGGCGTTTCGCCTTGCGGACGCCCGCGTCTACACCGCTGTCGAAAAGGCGCGCCTTGCGGTCGCGCATGGCGAATTCGTGGCGATCGTAGGCCCCACCGGCTGTGGCAAGTCGACCTTGCTGAACGTGGCCGCCGGCCTGCTGAAGCCGGCCGCGGGCGCGGTCAGGATCTTCGACCAGCCGCTCACCGGATTGAACCGCGATGCCGGCTACCTGTTCCAGGCCGATGCGCTGTTCCCCTGGAAGACCGCGATCGACAATGTCGCGATCGGGCTCGAGATCAAGGGCACGCCGCGGCGGAAGGCGCTGGAACAGGCGCAGGCCTGGCTGACCTCGGTCGGGCTCGGGGCATTCGCGAACCGCTATCCGCACATGCTCTCAGGCGGCCAGCGCAAGCGCGTCGGCCTTGCGCAGGTCCTGATCCGCGATCCCAAGATCCTCTTGATGGACGAGCCGTTCGGCCCGCTCGATGCCCAGACCCGGCAGGTGATGGGCAATCTCCTGCTGGAATTGTGGACCGCCGACCGCAAGGCGGTGCTGTTCGTCACCCATGACCTGGAGGAGGCGATCGCGCTCGCCGACCGCGTCGTCATCATGTCGGCCGGCCCCGGCTCGCGCATCATCGGCGACTGGCGCGTGGAGCTACCGCGTCCGCGCGACATCTTCGAGGTGCGGCTGGACAAGCAGTTTCACGAACTACATCGCGAAATCTGGGGCGTGCTGAAGGAAGAGGTGATGAAGGGTTACGCGCAATCAACGCAAGCCGGGGGAGCCGACTGATGTCCCGCGCCGCGCTGCTGCTCTGCCAGGTCCTGGTCGCCGTCGTCGCGCTGGCGCTGTGGCAGCTCTTTGCCACCGTGCCGGTGTTCGGCCGCATCTGGCTGCCGCCATTCTTCTTCTCCAATCCCATCGACGTCGTCAGCCAGATCGTCAATTGGTTCTCGACCGGCGTGATCTGGAAGCATCTTGCGATCACGCTGTGGGAATCGATCCTCGCTTTCGTGATCGGCTCGGCCCTCGGCATTTTGGTCGGCTTCTGGTTCGCGCGCCAGCCGCGCGTCGCCGCCGTGTTCGACCCTTACGTGAAGATGACGAACGCTCTGCCGCGCGTCGTGCTGGCGCCGATCTTCGCGCTATGGTTCGGCCTCGGCATCTGGTCCAAGGTCGCGCTCGGTGTGACCCTCGTTTTCTTCATCGTGTTCTTCAACGTCTATCAGGGCGTCAAGGAAGTGAGCACGACCGTGCTCGACAATGGCCGCATGCTCGGCATGAGCGAGCGGCAATTGATGCGGCATGTCTATTGGCCGTCGGCGCTGTCGTGGATGTTCTCCTCGCTGCATACGTCCGTTGGCTTTGCGGTGGTCGGTGCCGTCGTCGGCGAATATCTCGGCGCCGCCGCCGGCCTCGGCTATCTGATCCAGCAGGCGGAGGGCGTGTTCGACGTCGCCGGCGTTTTCGCGGGCATGTTCGTGCTGTCGGCCTTCGTCATCCTGATCGACATGGCCGTGACGCTGGTCGAGCGGCGCCTGCTGGTCTGGCGACCAACGGCGGCGCGCGAATTGTAGGGTGGGCAAAGCGGAGCGTGCCCACCATCACGTGCGGAGTGCTTGATGGTGGGCACGTCGCTGCGCTCCTTTGCCCACCCTACGCCTTCTCAACGCCCGCGCGCTGCTTTATCCTGCACCCCACGGAACGGAGACAATCATGAGGAAACTGTTTGGCCACTTAGCCGGTGCGCTGCTGGCGCTGGTGCTGACGTCGGGTCTTGCCGCAGCGCAAAGCAAGGTCACGATCGCGGTCGGCGGCGGCGCGTGCCTATGCTATCTGCCGACGGTGCTCGCCAAGCAGCTCGGCGAATATGAGAAGGCGGGGCTCGCGGTCGAGCTGGTCGATCTCAAGGGCGGCTCGGACGCGCTGAAAGCCGTGCTCGGCGGCAGCGCCGACGTCGTCTCCGGCTATTTCGATCACTGCGTCAATCTCGCCGCCAAGCGGCAGGAATTGCAGGCCTTCGTGGTCTATGACCGCTATCCCGGCCTGGTACTGGTGGTGTCGCCCAAGCACACCTCAGAGATCAATTCGATCAAGGACCTCGCCGGCAAGAAGGTCGGCGTCAGCGCGCCCGGCTCCTCGACCGATTTCTTCCTCAAATATCTGCTCAAGAAGAACGGGCTTGATCCCACCAGCGCTTCCGTGATCAGCGTTGGCCTGGGCGCGACCGCGGTCGCGGCGATGGAGCAGGGGCAGATCGATGCCGCTGTGATGCTCGATCCCTCCGTCACCGTCCTGCAGGGCAGCCATGCCGACCTGAAGATCCTGAGCGACACCCGCACCCAGCACGACACGCTCGCGGTGTTCGGCGGCGAATATCCGGGCGGCGCGCTCTATTCGACCGCGGCCTGGGTCAAGTCGCACGAGAAGGAGGCGCAAGCGCTCACCAATGCGATCCTCGCCACGCTCGCCTGGATCCATTCGCATTCGCCGGAAGACATCATGGCCAAGATGCCCGAGGAGATGGTCGGCAAGAACAAGGAGCTCTATCTCGCCGCCCTGAAGAACACGATCCCGATGTATTCGGAGACCGGCAAGATGGACCCGAAGGGCGCCGACGCGGTGCTGGCGGTGTTCAGCGAAGGCTCGCCGGAGGTCGCCAAGGCCAATATCGACGTCAGCAAGACCTACACCAACAGGCTGGTCGAGCAGGCGAAGAAGACCACGGGGACGGGTGCGAAGTAAGCCCGCCTGATGACGCCACCTTCCATTCATCGGGTCACCTCGCTGGACCTCAAGGTGCAGCCATGGGCGTGGCCGTTCGCACAAGCGCGGCGCGCCGAGATCGATGCGCATTTCGCCGAGGCACAGCGCGAACGGCCGAACCTCTGGAACGGCCGCGTGCTCCTGGGACGCAGCGCCGCGTTCGAAGGCGAGCGCTTGAGCGCGAGCTATTTCGAGACCGATTTCGCGAGCTTCCTCGCCTGGCGCGACTGGGGCTTTCCCGACAGAAGCGTGTTCAACGGCTTTGGCATGGGCGCGCTGCTCGCAAGCGACGGCGCGTTCGTGCTCGGGGAAATGGGCCATCACACCTCAAACCCCGGACGGGTCTACTTCCCGTCGGGCACGCCCGATCTCGACGACATCAGGGGCGACATGCTCGATATCGCCGGCAGCGTCGCACGAGAGGTGGAGGAGGAGACCGGGCTCACGCCCGCCGACTACCGCCCCGATGCGCATTGGGATTGCGTCTTCACCGGCGTCGCCATCGCCATGATGCGGATCCTGTATGTCGACATGCCCGGCGATGCCTTGCGCGCGCGGATCGAAAGCAATCTCGCGCTGCAGGAAGAGCCCGAACTGGCGGCGATCCGCCTGGTGAGGGATTTTAGCGACTTCACCGCCACGATGCCGCGCTTCGTCACCGCGTTTATCGAGATGCATCTGAGCAAGTAAGAAAGGGCCCATGGGCAAGAAATCGAAGCTGCTGGCCGACGAGTTGAAACCTTTCGTGGCACCGTTCCGCGTCGACGGTTCGGACCACTTTCACCTCAAATCGCTCAAGACCAACGAGAAAGGCGGCATCGACAAGGTCGTGGGCGAGGAGATCATCGAGGCCAATCGCAGGCGGCTGAACGATTTCCAGGAGAAGCTCTACGCCCAGGACCGCTGGTCGTTGCTCCTGGTCTTCCAGGGCATGGATGCGGCCGGCAAGGACTCCGCGATCAAGAGCGTGTTCGAGGGCGTCAATCCGCAGGGCTGCGAGGTCACCTCGTTCAAGGAGCCGTCGTCCAAGGAGCTCGACCACGACTTCATGTGGCGTTCGATGATCGCGCTGCCCGAACGCGGCCGCATCGGCATCTTCAACCGCTCTTATTACGAGGAATGCCTGGTGGTGCGCGTGCATCCCGAAATCCTCGCCAAGGAAAAGCTGCCGGCGCGGCTCGTCACCAAGAACATCTGGCGCGAACGCTTCGAGGATATTTCGGCGATCGAGCGCTACCTCTCGCGCAACGGCATCGTGGTCCTGAAATTCTTCCTCAACGTCTCCAGGCAGGAACAGCGCGCGCGCTTCCTGGGGCGGCTGGAGGAGCCGTCGAAGAACTGGAAGTTCTCGATGGCCGACGTCAATGAGCGCGCGCTGTGGCCCCGCTACATGGCCGCCTACCAGGACATGATCCGCCACACCGCAACCCGCGACGCGCCCTGGCACGTCGTGCCGGCCGACCACAAATGGTTTGCCCGCGTGGTGATCGGCTCCACCATCGTCAGCGCGCTCGACAAGCTCGATCTGCATTTCCCGAAGGTCGACAACTCCGAACGCAGCGAATTCAAGCACGTCCGCGAGGCGCTGTTGGCGGAAGGGAAGGGTGGGGCGGGAAAGGCAAAGAAGAAGCCGAAGTAGCGCTCCGCCGTCATTCCCCGCGAAAGCGGGGAATCCAGTACGCGTCGGCCTCTCGGCTCAAACTCCGGACTCTGGAATACTGGATCGTCCGGTCAAGCCGGACGATGACAGCGGAGTTCGCGGGCTCCCATCCGACGACGCTGTCATTCCGGGGCGATGCGACAGCATCGAGCCCGGAATCCATTCTACCACCTGCGCCTGCGGCCTGATGGATTCCGGGTTCGCGCCAAGAGGCGCGCCCCGGAATGACAGCGGCCCCGTATTTAGGTCAGCCCCACTGACCATCTTTTTACCGTTGCGGCGGGGCGCTCTCTTCGTCTAGAAACGCGCCCGGAGGTGGCCTCGGCAACCAACCGTCAACGGTTTTGACCGAGGATTTGGCCTCCAAAGGGTACTGGCAATGCTGATTCGCAGCGAAAACGATGGAATCCTGACGGGAACGGCTCAAGTTGCCCCCGCGATTCCGGCTGCGTCGCTGCCGACCCTCCTTCTTGGCGGGATTCTGCTTCTTATCGGCCCCTGAGGGCCGTCTGGGCGGTTGCGCCTGGGCACTCAGGGGTTGCGTGAGAACACCAGAAACCCTTTAGCGCTCAGTGATAAGATAGCGCGACCGACCCAAAGGAACTTTGCAGATGACCACCGCCAACAAGTCCGAGAAGGACCGCGTAATCATTTTCGACACCACGCTGCGTGACGGCGAGCAGTGCCCCGGCGCCACCATGACCTTCGAGGAGAAGCTCGAGGTTGCCGAGCTGCTCGACGAGATGGGCGTCGACGTCATCGAGGCCGGCTTCCCCATCACCTCGGAGGGCGACTTCCAGGCGGTCAGCGAGATCGCCCGCCGTTCCAAGAACGCTGTCATTGCCGGCCTGTCCCGCGCGCATCCGAAGGACATCGACCGCTGTGCGGAAGCGGTGAAATTTGCCAAACGCGGCCGCGTCCACACTGTCATCGCGACTTCGCCGCTGCACATGCGGGTGAAGCTGAACATGACGCCGGAGCAGGTGATCGAGACCTCGATCGCCAACGTCAGCCGCGCCCGCAACCAGATCGACGACGTCGAATGGTCGGCCGAGGACGGCACCCGCAGCGAGATGGATTTCCTCTGCCGCATCGTGGAAGCCGTGATCAAGGCCGGCGCTACCACGGTGAACATCCCCGACACCGTCGGCTACACCACGCCCGACGAGTACACCCACTTCATGCGCACGCTGATCGAGCGCGTGCCGAACTCCGACAAGGCGATCTTCTCGGTCCACTGCCATAACGACCTCGGCATGGCCGTGGCCAACTCGCTGGCCGGCATCGTCGGCGGTGCCCGTCAGGTCGAATGCACCGTCAACGGCATCGGCGAGCGCGCCGGCAACGCCGCGCTCGAAGAGATCGTGATGGCGATCAACGTGCGCAACGACAAGTTTCCGTACTGGAACAGGATCGACACCACGCAGCTGACGCGCGCCTCGAAGCTGGTGTCGGCGGCGACCTCGTTCCCGGTGCAGTACAACAAGGCGATCGTCGGCCGTAACGCGTTCGCGCATGAGAGCGGCATCCACCAGGACGGCGTGCTGAAGGATGCCTCCACCTACGAGATCATGCGGCCTGAAATGGTCGGCCTGAAGCAGTCCTCGCTGGTGCTCGGCAAGCACTCCGGCCGCCATGCCTTTGTCCACAAGCTGGAGGAGATGGGCTACAAGTTGGGTCCGAACCAGCTCGAGGATGCGTTCGCGCGGATGAAGGCGCTCGCCGACCGCAAGAAGGACATCTACGACGAGGACATCGAGGCGCTGCTCGACGAGGAGATCGCCGCCGCCTACGACCGTATCAAGCTGACCTCGCTGACCGTGATCGCCGGCACCCATGGCCCGCAGCGCGCGACCATGAAGCTCGACGTCGACGGCCAGACCAGGATCGAGGAAGCCGAGGGCAACGGCCCGGTCGATGCCGTCTTCAACTGCATCAAGCGCCTGGTGCCGCACGACGCCAAGCTCGAGCTCTATCAGGTGCACGCGGTGACCGAAGGCACCGACGCGCAAGCCGAGGTGTCCGTGCGCCTCGCCCATGACGGCCGCTCGATGACCGCGCGCGCCGCCGACCCGGACACGCTGGTGGCGTCGGCGAAGGCCTATCTCGGCGCCCTCAACAAGATCGTCATGAAGCGCCAGCGCGACATCCCGGCGGCAGTCGCGGGCTAGGGGCCACGCCCACCGCTGTCATTCCGGGGCGCGCGTCAGCGCGAGCCCGGAATCCATCGGGCCGCAGGCGCAGGCGGAGGAATGGATTCTCTGATGTGCAATTGCACATCATAGCTCGATGCTTCGCATCGCCCCGGAATGACAAGAATCAGTGGGGGCGGAAGTGAGCGAACGCCACTTCCAGCGCCCGCATTAACCTTAATCCCTGATCTTTTCCGCTCACCGTTCCGCGGTGTTCACTTCCGCCGCCAAGCCGCCGCATTGAGACCTAGCCTTTGATCTCCAATGAAACGCGAGATCAGATGAGGGCGGCTCTCATCCTTGTTGGCCTCGGTACGCTTGCGGTGATGGAGATGCAGACTCCGCCGCGCGCGACGAAGTCTGTCGAGACGCAGCTTGCTCAGGCAACCCTGAGCTTCGCGGCATCTGGCGATACGCTGACCGCAGCAGACCGGAACGAAATCCCGCATACGCAGCAGCAGGCATCGGCCCAGCAGATCTTCTCTCCCGAACCAATCGCGCCGCCGGTTCAATCCGCCGCGGTTGCACCGGAACCCGCGCCGATCGTTGAAGCGACTGAGCGCGCAGTCCCAGCCGCAAAACCCGCTGTCGTGCTGCCGAAACCTCGACCGAAGCAACTGCCCAAGCACGAGATTGCCAAAGCAACGGCAAAGACCACGCGTTCCAAACCGACTGTCGAGGCCAAATCCTGTCAGCCCGGCGCCTTCGACGGCCTGTTCAAAGCATTGAGCCTGCCACTGGGATGTCAGACCTAGCGCAACAATCCTTTGCCTTCGAAGGGGTGGCTGACGCCAGGCCGCGGCATCCCATGCCCAGGTCCATGCCGAAGTCCATGCCCACGTCGAACCCGGCAGGCCGCGCAGTTGAAATCAGGCCGCCTGACCCGGATGAGCGTCGGACCATTGTGCCGGCGCGGCAGTGGCGGTCGATCGAAGCCATCTCCATCGTGCTGGCGGTAGCGATCGCGTTGGCCGTCACGGCAAGCCTGTTCTTGTTTCGCGACGTTCAGTTGAAGGACGAGGCGATCGATCAGGCCGCGATCAGGGCGCTGGTCGAGCGCATCATCACGGCTGAATCAAACGGCGACCCGAATGCCAGGAACAAGCGCTCGAGTGCGACCGGAGCCGCTCAGTTTCTCGACGACACATGGCTCGAAGCCGTTCGAAGACACCGACGCGATCTGGTCCAGGGACGCAGCGACAAGGAAGTGTTGGAGCTGCGTCGAGATGTCGGGCTTGCCCGGGAAATCACCGCACGCACGATCGAACGAAATGCCGCGATGCTGAGCAAGCGCGGCCTGCCGATCACGCCGGGTTCTCTCTACCTCGTGCATTTTGCCGGACCGGCAGGCGCGGTGGCGTTGCTGACCGCGGCGGAAAACGCCGACGCCGCTTCCCTTATGGCCGCCGCCGACGTGACGGGCCGCACCACCCGCGAGAAGCTGGTCAATGCCAATCCGTTCCTCAAGATGCTGACGGTGGGCGATCTCAAAACCTGGGCCGATCGCAAGATGGCGGTGGGCAATTCACCCGGGCGCTCGTGAATCCATTGCGTCACCAACCCCTCTCGTCATTCCGGGGCGCGACGAAGTCGCGAGCCCGGAATCCATTCGTCTACTTGCGCAAGCTGCAAAATGGATTCCGGGCTCGATGCTATCGCATCGCCCCGGAATTACAGTCCCGTCATTGCGAGCGTAAGCGAAGCAATCCATGCCTCCGCTTGCGGCACTATGGATTGCTTCGCTCCGCTCGCAATGACGATGTGGATACTTTGGGTGCGACAAATCAACCCGACGGGCAAATCAGCAGAAACGTGTCCACCCCTCACGCGAAAAATAATCCGCTTTCGCCGTCGGGCAAATCAATGATTTAACTCCGCGCGTCTCACGGCGGATGAGCGACTATCTGGATTGTCAAGTTGCATTGGCGTAAGCGGCACGCGCCTCGCGTGCTTTGGCGTTGAGGCGGACCAGGAGCTTACGGGCGAGCGCAATGCGAATGAC
>NZ_JBVAPG010000181.1:0-14870 GCF_055413685.1 Bradyrhizobium sp. LeoA1Lang
AGCGCCAGCGTCGGGGCGCCAGGACCACACGACTTCGCCGTCCGCACTGCGCGTGCTCGTCAGTCACACGCATCGCGTCCACCGCATCCCACCGCAACGTTCGTGACGATCGCGACCCGCCCCTCATCCGCCGTGAGACGCGCGGAGTTAAATCACTGATTTGCCCGACGGCGAAAGCAGAATGTTTTTCGCGCGACGGCTGGACAGACTTTTGGTGATTTGCCCGTCGGGTTGTTATGTCGCACCCAAAGCATCCACATCGTCATTGCGAGCGCAGCGAAGCAATCCATAGCGCCGCAAGTGGAGGCGTGGATTGCTTCGCTGCGCTCGCAATGACGGGGGCGGTGTTGCTGGCGCGAGCGGCGCGCCCATTGGACAGCGCAGGTGCGAGTGCCTACATCGATGGGACCGTGACCCCGGGAGTTCTCACGATGACCATCGACGACAGGCCGACGATCGTTGCGCCCGATGACGATCCCTATCTTTGGCTGGAGGAGATCGAAGGCGCGCGGGCGCTGGAATTCGTGGAGCGGCAGAACGCCCTGACGCTAGAGAAATTCACCGGCACGTCATTTGCCGCCGATCGCGACGCGCTGGTCGCGATCTTCGACCGGCCGGACAACATTCCCTATGTCACCAGGCGCAGTGGGCTACTCTACAATCTCTGGACGGATGCGCAGAATCCGCGCGGCCTGTGGCGGCGCACGACGCTCGGGGAATTCCGCAAAGCCAATCACAACTGGGAAATCCTCCTGGACGTCGACCAGCTTGCCGCCGATGAAGGCGAGGATTGGCTCTTGAACTGGACGTCCATGCGGCCGGGAAATGATCGGCGCGCGATCCTCGGCCTGTCGCGCGGCGGCAGCGACGCGGTGATGCTGCGCGAGTTCGACATGGAGGCGAAGCGCTTCGTCGCCGATGGCTTCATGCTGCCGGAGGCGAAGGGCGGCGTCGATTGGGTCGACGACGACACGCTGCTGCTGTCGAGCGCCTATGGCGAGGGCATGGCGACCACATCGGGCTATGCCCGGACTGTCAGGCTGTGGCGCCGCGGCGAGGCCGCCGAACGCGCGCCGGTGGTGTTCGAGGTGCCGGCCGACCATATGAGCGCATCCGCTCAACTCGATGATTCCGGGCCGGTCCCACGGATGTGGTTCGTCGACCGGCTCGATTTCTTCAACTTAAGTGCCTGGCTGGGCGACGAGACGGGTACGAAGACGAAGCTCGATCTGCCCACCAGCATTTGGCTGCTCGCCTATCAGGACTGGTTCGTCGTCAAGCTGCGCGAGCCGTGGACGATCGGAGGCAAGACCTATGCGCCCGATACGGTGCTCGGCATGTCGCTGTCAGCCTTCCTCGCAGGCAGCCGCGACTTCACCGTCGTGTTCGAGCCGGAGCCGCGGCGGGCGCTGCAAGGCTTCTTCTGGACCGAGGGCCGGCTGGTGCTGTCGATCCTCGATGAACTGCGGCCGGTGTTCGAGATCTGCACGCCATCGGCTGGTGGCTGGACGCGCGAGCGGCTCGAAGGGCTGCCCGGGATCGGCGTCGTCGATGTCTGGCGCCTCGACAGCCATATTTCCGAAAGCAAGGGCGACCTGCTCGCCAATGTGCAGGACCCGCTGACGCCGTCCTCGCTGATGCTGATGGAGAAGGTCGGAGCGCCCACGGTGCTGAAGCAGGCGCCGAAGACGTTTAACGCGGATGGACTCGTGGTTACCCAGCATGAGGCCATCTCCATCGACGGCGAACGCATCCCCTACGTGCAGACCGGCCCCGCGACCGAGACCGGCGATGCGCCGGTGCACTTGACCGCCTATGGCGGCTTCGGTCTTGCGATGAAGCCGTATTACAACCCCGCGCTCGGCAAGCTGTGGCTGGAGCGCGGCGGCACCATTGTCGAGGCCAATATCCGCGGCGGCGGCGAGTTCGGCACGCGCTGGCACGACGCCGGCCGCTATGCGGGCAAGCGGTTGGCGCATGACGACTTCGCGGCCGTCGCCGCCGATCTGGTGAAGCGCGGCGTCACGCGGCCCGGGCGGATCGCGGCCGAAGGCGGATCGAACGGCGGCATCCTGATCACCAACATGCTGGTGCGCTATCCCGAACGCTTCGGCGCGCTGTTCTGCACCATCCCGCTGATCGACATGCGCCGCTACACCAAGCTGCTCGCCGGCGCGAGCTGGATCGCCGAATATGGCGATCCCGACAAACCCGAAGAATGGGCGTGGCTGCAGACCTACTCCGCCTATCACATGGCGAAGCCCGGCCAGACATATCCACCGATCCTGATCGCGACCACGCGCCGCGACGACCGCGTGCATCCCGGCCACGCCCGCAAGATGACCGCCAAGCTGCAGGCAATGGGATATGAGGCCCATCTCTACGAGCCCGCCGCCGGCGGCCACGGCTACGGCAAGGACAACAAGGAACGCGCCGCGTTCATGGCGCTGGGGCTTGGGTTCTTGCGGGAGAAGATCGGGTGGGTGGATGGTGCGTGATTGTTCCACTCACCGCTGTCATTCCGGGGCGCGCGCAGCGTGAACCCGGAATCCATTTTTCCGCCCGCGTATGCTGCGCAATGGATTCCGGGCTCGCGACTTCGTCGCGCCCCGGAATGACGCGGGGGAGCGATCACGCGCACGCGAATTCCAGGATCATGTTGTTCGCGGGCATGTCTACCGCCTCCTCCAATGACAGACCGACGCGCCCCGCCAGCTTCTCGATATCGGTGATGTCGCGCACGCCCCAGTCGGGATCCTGGTTGCGCAAGGATGTGTCGAACACGGCGTTGCTGAGAGCGGTGTGCTTGCCGTCGCGCTTGAAGGGGCCGTAGATGAACAACCGGCCGTCGTCGCGCAGGCGGCGGGCGGCGCCTTCGAACAGGCCCTCGGCGACGCGCCAGGGCGCGATGTGGATCACGTTGGCGCAGAACACCGCGAGCAGCTTTGGCAGCTCGCCGCCCTCAGGCGCAGCACCGGGCCAGGCCGGATCGGAGAGATCGATCCTCAGCGGCGGACGGATGTTCGGAAGGGCGGCGTATGCGCGCCAGGCCGCGATGCTCTTCAGATGCGCGTCGTTGAAATCGCTCGGCCACCAAATGATGTCGGGGGTCCGCTCCGCGAAATACACGACGTGCTGGCCAGTGCCGCTGCCGGCCTCCAGCACGTCGCCGGATCGGCCCAAAAGAAATTTTTCTAGCACCGCCCAGATCGGCTGATGGTTGCGATGAAAGGCAGCCGCATCAAGCCGGCCGTCGGCCTCGACCCGCCCGCCGTCCTTGCCGAATTCAACCACAAACTCTGGCATGATGCTCTCCTTTGCCTATCGTACAAAACGCAACACCGTAGCGATCCTGCTATTCCGCGCGCGCCGTCGCAATGCGCGATTTGGGCGCGCCTTCATCATAATGGTTACGGCCGTAGCCCCGGATGAAACGGAAGCGTAATTCGGGGCGAGCGCACCCATCTCTCCGCTCGTCATTCCGGGATGCGCCGAAGGCGCAGGCCCGGAATCCATTGCGCCGCATGCGCAAGTGGAAGAATGGATTCCGGGTTCTCGCGGAGCCTGTCATCGGGCCGCGCTTTGCGCGGACCCGTTGGCGAGCCCCAGAATGACGAGCTGAGAGATGGATTGCTTCGCTGCGCTCGCAATGACGGGGGATGGAGCTACCGCGCCACGCGCTGCAATTCCTTCGTCAGCACGTCCAGCGCGTCGGCGAGCATCACGCCGCCGCAGACGGTGAGACGTTCGGGAAGCACAATGCGTTTCTCCGGCGGATAGAAGTGCTCCAGCGCCGGATGCAGCAGGAAGGCGCGGCCGTTGTCTTCGGCGCGGTCACCGGCCTCCGAGACCAGGATGAAGTCCGGTCTCAGTTGCACGATCGCTTCCAGCGAGGCGTAGCCGCCGGCCGCGACGCCGAGGTCGCCGGCGGAATTGAGGAGGCCCGCTTCGGTGAGCAGCGACGACACCAGGCTGTCGCTGCCGGACACCCAGCCACGGCGCGCCAGCGGCAGCACGCGATAGTGCTTGCCGGTCGCGGCCTCGCGCGCATGGGCGATCGCGGCGTCGAGCCTTGCTATCGCGACCTTTGCGCGGTCCGGATGCCGCACGATCTCGCCCATCTCGCGGATCTGGTCCTTCACCTCGTCCAGCGTGCGCGGCACGGTGAACTCGACGAGATGCAGGCCGTTGGCTTTCAAGAGCTCGCGCGTCGCGCGCTTGTCGAACAGGCTGGCGACGACGATGTCGGGCTTCAGCACCAGCACGTCCTCCGCGCCGCCGGAGAGAATCGGGAAGCGGCGCGCCGTGTCGGCGGCGAATGATTGCCAGGCCTCGCGGGAGAATCGGCTGAGGCCCAGGATCTGCTGGGGATCGGCGAGCGAGAGCAGCAACTGATCGCTGCAGACGTTCATCGAGACGATGCGCGGCGCGCTCGCCGCAAGCGCGACAGTGGTGGACAGGGCGAACGCTGCAAGGAATGCAGCGAGGCGCCGCATCAGATCTCCGCCCACGGCACGATCACCGTCTCGCGCTGATATTCGGCGCGGAAGGCGCTGACGCGGAACACATCGGCCATGACCGTTTCCGACAGCGCATCCGCCGGCGCGCCCTGCGATGCGAGGCGCCCTTGCGCCAGCACCAACGCATGGTCGGCAAAACGTGCGGCAAGGCCGAGGTCGTGCGTCACCACGATCACCAGCACGCCCTTGTCGGCTGCCGCACGCAACCCCTTCATGACGTCGATCTGGTGGCGCGGATCGAGCGAGGCGGTGGGCTCGTCCGCCAGGATGATCGGCGCCTCCACCGCAAACACGCGCGCCAGTGCGACGCGGCTGCGCTCGCCGCCGGAAAGCTCGGTGACGCGGCGCTCGGCGAACTCCATGACGTCGGCGGCCTGCATCGCCCGCACCACCGCCTCGACATCGCGCGGGGACAGCCGTGCCGGATCGGTGGCACCATGCGGATAGCGGCCGAGCGCGACGATGTCGCGCGCGGGTAGCGGCCAGTGCACCATGTGCCCTTGCGGAAGATAGCCGAAGCGTTTGGCCCGTTCGCGCAGCGGCAGCGCGGCGAGCGCCTCGCCACCCACCCTGATGACGCCATCGGAGGGAATGAGGCCGGCGAGCGCGCGCAGCAACGTGGTCTTGCCGGCGCCGTTCGGACCGACCAGCGCAACGAGATGACCTGAGGCGAGTTGCAGCGACACGTCGCTGAGCACGCGGCGGCCGGCGAGCGCGACGTTGAGATGTTCCGCGACAAGCGCCGTCATGCGACGCCTCCGCCGAGCGCGCGGCGCTCACGCATGATGAGATAGAGGAAGAACGGCACGCCGATGATCGAGGTCAGGACGCCGACCTTGATGTCCGAGGTCGACGGGATGATGCGCACCGCGATATCGGCCGCGAGCAACAGCGCCGAGCCGGCGAGCGCGCTCGGCACCAACAGCCGCGCCGGGTCGTGGCCGATCACGGGCCGCATCAGATGCGGCGCGACCAGGCCAATGAAGCCGATGGTGCCGGTGACCGCCACCGCGCCGCCGACGCCGAGCGCAACGCCTGTGATCACGAACAGCCGCAGGCGGCCGACATCGACGCCGAGACTTTGCGCGGTCTCTTCGCCAAGCGTGAGCGCACGGAAGGCGCTGGCCTGCGAGAGCAGGATGGCTGCACCAGCAACGATGAACGGCAGCGCCAGCGCGACATGCTGGAAGCTGCGATCCTCCAGCGAGCCCAGCAGCCAGAACGCGATCTCCAGCACCAGGAACGGATTGCTGGCGAGGTTCATCACCAGCGCCGTCGCAGCGCCCGCAAGGCTCGAAATCGCAAGCCCGGCGAGGATCAGGATCAACAGCCCCGCATTGCGGCCAGCGATCGCGAGCAGCACGAACACCGAGCCGAACGCGGCGATGATGGCGGCGACCGGCAGCGCATAGGAGCGGACATCGGCCAGCCCCAGCGCGATCACCAGCACCGCACCGAACGCCGCCGATTGCGGCGCGCCGAACAACGAGGGCGAAGCTAAGGGATTGCGCAAAAGGCCCTGCAGCGCCGCGCCTGACAGGCCGAGAATGGCGCCGATCGCGAATGCCAGGATGGTCCGCGGCAGGCGGATCTCGCGCACGATCACCTGCGTCACATCGCTACCGCCACCGAACAGCGCCTCGATCACCGTCAGCGGCGACAGCCGCACCGGGCCGGTGCCGAGCGAGATCAGCATCAGCAGGGCAACCAACGCAATCATTGCAACGGTCGCGCCCAACCGTCGTCGCGCGGCGAGACCCGCCGCTATCGTGAAATCCTGTGCACTCATCGCGCCCTGCTTCTTGCAGCGAATTCGGTGGCAGACAAGCGACACCGGAACAAAAAAGCGTATTGGGGATGGGGCGCCGCAGTTCGCCGGGATTGACTCACGTGCCGCCAAAATCCTAGATGGCCCCGACGGTTCCTATCGGGATCAAAAGGGAATGCGGTACCGGGAAACTTCCCTCAAGCCGCGGCTGCCCCCGCAACTGTATGCGGTGAATCCTTCGTCTTATGCCACTGGGCGTCTCGGTCCTGGGAAGGCGACGAAGGGTAACGACCCGCGAGCCAGGAGACCTGCCGTCTTACGTGGTCACACGCGACGATGTCGGTCGGGGAGTACAGGCATTTGCTTCACCTGAAGCGCGAAACGCGATGGTGAGCCTCGGATCGCTGTGACGTGCCACTGACGTCATACCGAGGTCTCGCCGATGTTCTCTGCTATCACCGCCACCAAGCAACGCCGGGCGCTCCTGCTCGCGTCGAGCATGCTGGCGCCCGCCTTGTACGTTTCTGCCGCGCTGGCGCAGCAAGCGTCCTCCGAACAATTGCCACCGGTCGAAGTCAGAGCGCCCGGCGACCACAACCGCACCCGTGCCAAGCCCGCTTCCGACGGCACTCCAGGCCCCCGGCGTCCCGCGCCGGGCCAGGTGCCGACCACCGCGCAGCCGGCCGGCGGCGCAGGGTCCAGCGGCACCGCCGCTGGCGGAGCTTCATCCGGTGGCAGCGGCGGCAGCCCGCAGTTCGCCGGCATCGTCGGGACGTCCTCGACCGTGATCACGGCCGACGACATCGCCCATTCGCCATCGCACACCTTGCCGGAGATCATCGCGCAGGCGCCCGGCGTGCAGCTTCAATCGCTCTATGGCGGCGTGAACGGCGCCAAGACCTCGGTCGACCTGCGCGGCTTCGGCGCATTCGCCACCGCCAACACGCTGTTCCTGCTCAACGGTCGACGGCTCAACGACATCGACATGGCGCAGGTCGATCTCTCGACCATCCCGCTGGATTCGATCGAGCGCATCGAGATCACCCGCGGCAACAGCGGCGCCGTGCTCTACGGCGACAACGCGATCGGCGGCGTGATCAACATCGTCACCAAGACCGGCATCGGCGGCCCGCCGGTCTCGATCCGGGGCGAAGCCGGGTACGGCTCCTTCAACCAGCGCATGGCCGCGATCTCGACCGCGATGAATTCCGGGCCATGGTCGGCGTCGTTCTACGGCAACGGCATCAAGTCCGACGGCTACCGCGTGAACAATGCGCTCGACCAGCGCAACGGCGTCGGCAATCTCAACTACACGACGCCGGACCTGAAAGCATTCCTGACGGTGACCGGCGACGACCAGAAGCTGGGCTTTCCGGGTGGCCGGATCGTCGACCCATCCGCCGGCATCAACCAACTCGTCACCGACCGCAGGGGCGCCGCCACACCGTTCGACTACGGCAACCAGCAGGGCGCGAGCGCGACGGCCGGCTTCACCAAGACGCTTCTGAACGGCGTCGACCTGATCGTCGATGGCGGCTACCGCCAGAGGGATACGCAAAGCGCTTTCTTCGGCACCTCGCCATTGATCAGCGCGGCGTCGACCTACAATGACGCCGCGCTGCAGACCTGGTCGATCACGCCGCGGCTGAGCATCAACAATTCGATCTTCGGGATTCCGTCGTCGATCCTGACCGGCATCGACTATTACGACGCGACGTTCCACCAGCAGCGCGGCGCGTTCCGGGGCGTGCCGCCTATCCATACCTACGACCTGTCGCAGCAGTCGCTCGCCGGCTACTGGCAGCATACGGTCGGCCTGCTGCCCACGACGGACTTCTCCTATGGTGCGCGGGTGCAGAACACCTGGCTCAGCGCGCGCGATCGCTACGATCCGAATGCGCCGTTCGCCTTCGACGCGCAGGCGACGCCGCTCGACCAGAGCGAAACCAACTACGCGCTGCATGTCGGCGTCGAGCACCGCTTCACCGAAATGTTCTCGGTGTTCGCCCGCGCCGCGCACGCCTTCCGCACGCCCGATGTCGACGAGCGCGTCTCGACGGGTCCCGCGTTCGACGCCTTCTTCAATCCGCTGCCGCAGAATTTCCAGTTGAAGACCCAGACCTCGCATGACGTCGAAGGCGGATTCCGCGTCAAGACCAACCGCTTCCAGGTGCAGACCAGCATCTACAACATGGACCTCGAGAACGAGATCCATTTCAACCCGGTGCTGTTCTTCAACGTCAACCTCGATCCGACCCGGCGCTACGGCTCCGAGACGCAGGCCTCGCTGCGCGTCAGCGATACCGTGTCGCTGCGCGGCGGCATGGCTTACACGCGCGCTGTGTTCCGCGAGGGACAGTTCGCGGGCAACGACGTGCCGCTGGTGTCGCGCTACACCGGCAATCTCGGCGTGACCTGGAATATCTGGGACAACTATCTCGTGCTCGATGCCACGCTGCGCGCCTGGAGCTCGCGCGTCATGGATAACGACCAGGCCAATACGCAAACGCGCATTCCGGGCGATGCGACGATCGACCTCAAGCTCAGCGGCGCCTATGAGCATTTCTTCTGGTCGGTCAGCGTCAACAACCTGCTCAATGCGCTCTATTACGACTACGCCATCGCCTCGAACTTCACGCCCGGCCGCTTCAACGCCTATCCGCTGCCGGGCCGGACTTTCCTCGTAAAGGCCGGCGCGACGTTCTGAAGCAATCGGCCGGTCCGTGGCCTGCGCACGGACCGGCTTGTCCCGCCCGAATCAGCCATTATGTCGTGATGGCGGGAGATCGATATGGGCGGGATCGGGAAGACAAACCAACCTCCAAAGCAGGAAGGCGGCAAGCCGAAGCCGCCGCCTCCACCTGCGCGCCACGACGAGGACGACGACTACGAAGACGGCGACATCGCCACGCCGAAGCGCGATCGCTACGGCCCGGACGACGAGCCGTTGTGAGACGCCTCCCGTCATTGCGAGCGTAAGCGAAGCAATCCATCGCGCCGCTTGCGGAGACGTGGATTGCTTCGCTGCGCTCGCAATGACGGGGTGAGAGCGTTGCCCAGAATTGTAGGGTGGGCAAAGGAGCGCAGCGACGTGCCCACCATTTCACGAGCGGTGCAAGGGAAGGTGGGCACGCTGCGCTTTGCCCACCCTACGGCGGCTACGGCGGCTGATGCAGTCCGGCGAAATCCTCGCGCTCGATCTTGCGGATGCTCTTCAGGTCGAGCAGATGCGCGCCGAAGCCGCCGCGGGCGACCGTCCTTGCCAGTTTCGGCGAGACCAAAGTGAGGCCGGCCGTCATCGCCAGCGGCACGGCACTGAGCCAGTCGAGCTGCACCGGCGTCAATTCCTCGGTGCTGGCGTTGTATGGCCCTGAGGTCTTCAGGAGATCGCCGCACTCAACCAGAATGTCGCGCCTGGTGCCGCCGCGGGAGGCCTGGCCGAGCAGCGCCTGCATCGCCAGATGCGTCCGCACGCCGGTGCGGCTCTCGGGCAAGGGTTTTGGCGTCTCGCCGAGCGAAACGCGCAGCAGGAGATCGACCAGATCGGTGCCGGCGCGGAAGGCGTTGAGCGGCTCGACCAGGCGCGGATTGCAGTCGATCAGGAGCGGCACGGGGCTGTCGATCGGCATCACGTAATCGACCGATAGCGCGCCGTGCCAGGCCAGCGCTTCTCCGATCGCTTCCAGATAGGCGTGCACCTGCGGACGACTGACGCTTTCCTTGATCGCCTCGCCGCCGCCGACGCCGGGCGCGACCTGCCGGTAGGCGTGGAAGCCGACCAGTTTCCCAAAGCAAAACACCGACTGCGCCTTTTCGGTCGTGCCGGTGACGAGATCCTGCACCAGAAGCTCGCCGGCAAAGCTGTCGGCTGCGCCGAGCTCGTAGAGCGCGATGTTGAAATCGGCTTCGTCGCGCACGAACCAGATGCCGCGGCTCGCGGTGCCGACCGAGGTCTTGATGACGGAGGGAAAGCGGATGGCGTCACGCAACTCGCTCTCCGAGGTCACGATCCGCGTCGGCGGCTGCGGCAGGCCCAGTTGGCCGAGCAGGCGGCTGAAGCCGGCCTTGCTGTGCACCATCCGGTAATTGTCGAACCGCGGCAGCGCCAGGCCGACGCGGCCCTTCAATCGCGCCTCGGCGCGCGCGAACAGAAAACCCTGCTCATGGGTCGGCAGCAGCACGTCGAACGGCGCCTCCAGGAGCCGCTCGATATAGCCAAGGAAGCCCTCGGGGTCGTGGCGCAATCCCGGGCAGCGGTGGAATTTCCACACAAAGCGCGAATAGCGCGACAGGCACCAGGGCGAGGGATCGCAGACTTCGACATGGTGGCCGGCAAGACCGAGGATCGTGATCGCCTCGCGCGCCGAGGTGCTCGCCCCCTCGGGGATCAGGACGCGCAGCTTTGTTGCCGGATCGGTCATGCCAGATCATTGCTGCAATGCGAGTGGCTTGTCTTGCCGCTTTAATGCCGCATGTCGCTCGGTCGCGGTTCGCCGGGTCAGCCATGCAGCGGCCTTCATGGACAAATAACGCCCAGCCGATATTTTCGCGCCAGATCATGATCCGAGCGGATCATGATCTGGCTCTCTGTTTGAGCATGATCTTTTCGGAAAACCGGTTCCCACTTTTCCGGATCATGCTTTAAGCCCCGCCGGGCATCACATTTGATGGGCTTCTCACTGATATGGCTGATGTTCTCGCCGCACCGCAGCAATTGAAGACCGACAGCGCGGCGCGCACGCTGACGGGGATTTCGATCGCGCACTGGGTCAGCCATTTCCATATCTTCGTGCTGCCGATGCTGTTCCCGTTCCTGAAGGAGCGGCTCGGCGTCGGCTATATCGAGCTCGGCTTCGCGCTCACCGTGTTCGCGCTGGTCTCCGGCCTGACGCAGGCGCCGATCGGCTATCTCGCCGACCATATCGGCGCGCGAAAAATCCTCCTGATCGGGCTCTGCCTGGGCGGCTTTGCCCTGATCGGGCTCGGTTCGCATTTGAGCTATCCCGCGCTGATCGCAAGCGCGATTGGGCTCGGACTTGCCAACAGCGTCTATCACCCCGCCAACTACGCGATCCTATCGGCACATATGGACGAGGCGCGCATGGGCCGCGCGTTCTCGGTCCACACCTTTGCCGGCTTCCTCGGCGGCGCGGTGGCACCGGCGATCATGGCGGCGCTGGTCGCTGCAATCGGCGGGCTCGGCGCATTGATGGTCGCGGGCGCGATCGGCCCGCTGGTGGCGCTATTGCTCGTCATCATGGGCATCCCCGACGCGGGCGCCGCGAAGGACAGGCCCGAGGGCAGTGAGAAGGTGAAAACCAGCGTGATGACGCCGGCGATCATGGTGCTGACCGTGTTCTTCACGCTGCTCAGCCTGTCGAGCGCGGGGATCAATAATTTCGGCGTGGTGGCGCTGATGGGCGGCTATGGCGTGTCGTTCTCGTCGGCCAATATCGCGCTGACCGCGTTCCTCGGCGCCAGCGCGGCGGGCGTGCTCGCCGGCGGCTATCTCGCCGACCGCACCCATCGCCACGGCCAGGTCGCGGCGGCCTGCTTTGCCGTCAATGCGGCGATCGTGGTCGTGATCGCGATGGTCAACCTGCCATCGGCGGTGCTGACCGCGGCGCTGGGCCTGGCCGGCTTCCTCGGCGGCGTGATCACGCCCTCGCGGGACATGCTGGTGCGCAACGCAGCACCTCCCGGTGCGGCCGGCCGCGCCTTCGGCATCGTCTCCACCGGTTTCAACTTCGGCGGCATCGCAAGCCCGCTGCTGTTCGGCTGGATCATGGACCACAACCTGCCGCATTGGGTGTTCGGCGCCTCCGCCGCCTTCATGGTGCTGACGGTGCTGCTCGCGCTCGTCACCGACCGCAAGCCGCAGGGATCGGAAGCGCACGCAGCGGCTTGATAACCACTTGTTTAGACCTCCTCGCGAGCGATCGCTTCCAAACGATCCGCGCAATCGCTCAGGCCGACATAACAGGCGACACCGAGATAGATGGTCTGAAGCGCGCAAACGCCGCGGTCTCGACGTGTCGGCACGCACGCGGCGCCGGTAACGTGTTCGCCGGCCTCGGCAGGCCGCATGGAAACTGCGCACTCGTTGCCTTTGGTGGTCGCGGTCACGAGAGATCTCCGCAGTGATTTTCAAAGGACACTGCGGTGCGCCCGTTACGGTCCGACCACTGCCTCGAACTAAATGCTTACGGCTGTAACCGATCGCGATAATCTGACCGGGAGGCGAGCCAACGCGGCTTGATGCGATCCTGAGCTGGCAACAGAAGAGGAGACATCTCAATGCAGGAGTACGATCTCTACATTAATCCGCAAAAGCCGACGTTGGGCCTCTATGTGCGCAAAGGGGCCGGTCTTCCCGACCTGGCCAATCCTGAGGAATGGGCATTTGACGGCACGGCGGCACAAGCCGGCCGCCAGACCTTGTGAAAAGGATCGAAACCAACGGTCACGCCTTCCGCGACATGGACTAGGCTTTGACAACACCGCCATATTCCCAGGTTGCGGCGCCATAGCGCATTGCTGAACCTCATCGGTGCCGGTTGACAGCACCGAGGGACGACCGATGATGCGGGGCAACAACAACAAATCGGGATGAAGCGCCATGACCTCAGCGCCTGACATCGTGATCCGCGGCGGCACCATTGCGGACGGCAGCGGCGGCGACCTCTATGAAGCCGATGTGGCGATCGCGGACGGCAAGATCACCGAGGTCGGCAAGGTCGCGAGCAAAGGCAAGGAAGAGATCGACGCGCGCGGCAAGCTGGTGGCGCCGGGCTTCGTCGATGTTCACACCCACTATGACGGCCAGGTGACCTGGAGCCAGGACATCACGCCCTCCTCGCAGAACGGCGTCACATCAGCGATCATGGGCAATTGCGGCGTCGGCTTTGCGCCCTGCCGGCCCAGCGACCACACCAGGCTGATCCAGCTCATGGAAGGCGTCGAGGATATTCCCGAGCCGGTCTTGAGCGCCGGCATTCCCTGGGAATGGGAGAGCTTTCCCGATTACATGAACTGGCTGTCGAAGCGCAGCTTCGACGTCGACATCGGCGCGCAACTGCCGCACGCGGCGCTGCGCGTCTATGTGATGGGCGAACGCGGCGCGCGCCGCGATCCTTCCACGGTGGAGGACAACAGGCAGATGGCGCAGCTTGCGAGCGATGCGGTTCGAGCCGGCGCGCTCGGCTTCTCCACCTCGCGCACCCTCAACCACCGCACCTCGACCGGCGACTTCACGCCGACCTTGAAGGCGGGCGAGGACGAATTGACCGCGATCGCCGGCGCGATGCATGGGGTCGGCCGCAGCGTGCTGCAATTCGTGCTCGATCTCTCCACCGTCCACGAAGACCTGCCGATGATGCTGCGGGTGGCGGAGAACACGAAATGCCCGATCTCGTTCTCGATCACCCAGAACGACAAGTCGCCGCGGCGCTGGCGCCAGACGCTTGACACCATCAACGAGGCGACAAGCCGCGGGCTGTCGATCACCGCGCAGATCGCCGCGCGCCCGGTCGGGCTGATGCTCGGGCTGGAACTGTCGCGCAATCCGTTCCAGACCCATGCGAGCTACAAGGCGATCGCGCACCTGCCGCTCAAGGAGCGGGTGGCGCGATTGCGCCAACCTGAGGTGCGCGCCGCGATCCTCGCCGAGAACGCCAGCGACACCGACGATCCGCTGTTCTTCCGGCCGAACTACGACAAGATGTATCTGCTCGGAAATCCGCCGGATTACGAGCAGCCACCGGAGAACACGCTGGGCGCGCAGGCGCGCCGGCTCGGCAAGCGCCCGGAAGAACTCGCCTATGATGCGATGCTGACCGACGGGGGCCGCGGCATGCTCTACGTGCCGTTCCTCAATTATTCCGACGGCAATCTCGACGCAACGCGCGAGATGCTGCTGGACCCGAATTCGGTGCCCGGCCTCTCCGACGGCGGCGCGCATTGCGGCATCATCTGCGATGCCTCTTTCCCGACCTATCTCCTGACCCACTGGACCCGCGACCGCAGCCGCGGCGAGAAGCTCTCGATCCCCTTCGTGATCGCGGTGCAATCGCGCAAGACCGCACTCTCGGTCGGCCTCGCCGATCGCGGCCTGATCGCGCCCGGCTACAAGGCCGACGTCAACGTGATCGACTACGACCACCTGCATCTGCACCCGCCGAAGGTGCATTACGATCTCCCCGTCGGCGGCCGCCGATTGTTGCAGCAGGTCGACGGCTATGACACGACGATCGTCTCCGGCGTGGTGACGCAGCGTGGCGGTACGGCCACGGGTGCAAGACCCGGCCGCCTCATTCGCGGCACGCAGGCGATGCAATAGTGTAGTGCGTAGGGTGGGCAAAGGCGCGTCAGCGCCGTGCCCACCATTTAGCGCGACGCTCGCGATGGTGGGCACGCTACGCTTTGCCCACCCTACGGACGTGAAGACGGCGCCGCACGTGAGCAACCGGCGACATGGGTAACACTTCAAACCGACGACATGGGTAACACAATTCTCGTTTCGTTCAGGTCTGCTGTTGCTGGGGCTGTGGACCCTGGGGGCAACGCGCAGCGTTGTCCCCAAG
>NZ_JBVAPG010000182.1:0-14744 GCF_055413685.1 Bradyrhizobium sp. LeoA1Lang
TGCGGCCCTTCAAGCTCACCACAATCCCATGACGATCAAGCCCGTTGCCCATGTCACAAGGGCCGCGTAACATTCATTCTGGCAACGTCGGCCCGACGTAGTTCAACACCGATCGGGACATCCCCTCTTGTCTGCCGGTTTTTGGTTGCACGACAGCGCTAGATGTCAAACCTCGCTTGCCCCGCCGCTTTCGCTTGCGCCGCCGTTGACTGACAAGGGTTCGGCACCATCGGCGACGACCAATGTTGGAACGCCATCGGCGACCGATGGCGTTTCGTCTACACCGGTCATCGGCGGGCTCCCGTCGTCGCCTAAACCAGCCGCCGACTACGATGGCTTTAGCGTCGGTATCGTCGACGACGGCGACACATCAGGCCAGACGACGCGACGGGCTAGGTCGCGCGCGGCAAGACAGTCCAAACTCAGTCAAGAGCCCAATAGTATCGCAGGGCTGCAATCGGTCGATCAAGCGGAAGACGACAAACTAAAGCGCAAGCTTACGATCTGCCGCGGCTGCAAGTAGCAGGTCGCCGACAACCCCCGGCCAAGCTTCGCCTTCGGGTACTCACGCCGCGATTTTCGCAGGCCAACCCGCGCAGGTCATCTGCCGCCTTGGACCCCGCGGCAAGCTGCCAGCATCGACTCGTGGGCGCTTCGACGATCGTCGACGATGCCGGCGCGCTCGGGCGTAGTGGTGATGAAGTCCGCCCAAGATGGCGCGTGAACTGATCACACCAGTCTGCTGAACCGGGCGGAAAACCGGCGCATCCTTGTTAAGGGATCGATGAGTTCTGACGCGGTTGTAGTAGTCCGCATACGATCGCAGGATTCGGCGCAGATGCGCCTCGCCTAAGACTATGATGTGGTCCACACACTCACGCCGGATCGATCCGATCAGCCGTTCAGCCGTTCAGCCGTTCAGCCGCCAGCTTAGGCGATTCCATCACGTCAGCAACTCGGATAAGGTTTCGGTACACACAGCTACTTCGAATTCGCGGAGACGATTCTCGTTACGCCGGCCTGACGGGCCGGCAGTTTGGAGGATGGCTAACTAACGCACTCTGCATCCGCTCCCTGATTTACGCAGACCGCACGGTATTGAGGAACTTGCCTACTTCGACCTTCAGCCGGTCGCTGTCGCGCGCCAGCGATCGCGCCGCCGAAAGCACCTCCGACGAGGCCGATCCTGTTTCGCTGGCCCCTTGTTGCACGTCGATGATGCTGGAACTGACCTGATGGGTGCCCATCGCCGCCTGTTGCAGGTTTCGCGAGATTTCCTGTGTCGCCGCACTTTGCTCTTCGACTGCGGAGGCGATCGTCGATGAAATCTCTGACATCCGCTCGATTGTTGCACCGATTTCCTTAATCGCGTCCACCGACTCCCTCGTCGCGACTTGGATCCCGGCGATCTGCTGGCCGATCTCGCCGGTGGCTTTCGCCGTTTGCTCCGCCAAAGCCTTCACTTCGGACGCAACAACGGCAAAGCCACGGCCGGCATCACCGGCCCGCGCCGCCTCGATCGTTGCGTTCAACGCCAACAGGTTGGTCTGCCCAGCGATGCTGCTGATCAATTCGACGACGGCACCGATCCGACCGGCCGCTTTGGCCAGTTCGTCAACGTTGGCGTTGGTCATGCGGGCTTGATCGACGGCCGCGCTGGCGATGCGGGCGGACTCCTGGACCTGGCGACCGATCTCGTTCACTGACGAGTTCATTTCTTCAGTCGCAGAGGCCACAGACTGCACATTGGCGGAGGCCTGCTCCGATGCTGTCGCCACCACCGCAGTCAACTGCTGCGCCCGTTCCGCTGTCGAGGTCAGGCTACCCGCGGAGCTCTCCAATTCCGTCGACGCCGACGACACCGTCTCGACGATCTCGCCTACGATCGTCTCGAATTCCCGAGTGATGCTATCGACACGCTGGCTACGTTGAATCTTGGCTTCGGCATCGGCCGCGGCAGCAGTGTCGCTGGCCTTCTTTTCGATCAGCGCTTGTTTGAACATCTGCAAGGTGTTTGCCATCTTGCCCATTTCGGTTTTCGCGCCATGATACGGCACTTCAGCGCTGAGATCGCCATGGGCAAGCGCCTGCATAGGGCCCACGATCGAGGCGATGCCGCTTGATACGCTGCGTACCAGGTAGACCGCGACGCTGATTCCTGCCGCGGCCGACGCAGCAAGAATGGTCGCGAGCAGAAGGAAGGCGAAATTGTAGTTGTCCTCAGCAGCGATACCCGCATCGTCCGCGCCCTTGTTATTCAGATCGACGTCGCGATCGAGGATGACGTCTGCTGCCTTCCCGACCGGATAGGCCTTGGTCTCGTTGAATTCGAACGCATCATGGGGAATTCTGCCAATGCTGTCGCGCGACAGAACCACGACTTGCTGGACCATTGCTTCGTAGCGTTCCCATTGCTGGACCCAGTCATTGTAGATGGCACGTTCTTCCGATGAACTGATAAGTGGCTCATAGCGCTGACGGATTTTCAGCAGGCTCTGCGACGCCTCCACCAGCCGCTTCTCCGCGGCTGTCTTGGCGGCCAGCGTTTCGGCCAGGATATGCAGACGGACGATCCCACGATATCCCGTGGCAATGCTGCGCAACTCGCCGAGCGTGCGCACGCTCGGTAACCAGAGGCGCTGGATCTCCGTCGTGTTGGCATTGATGGAGCGCATGCTTGCGACGGCAAGCAAGCCCATGCCCGTCATGGCAATCAGAAGAAAGAACACCACGATCGTGATCTTGGTACGGATGGATATCTGGGCAAGCATGAGGGCGTCCTTCGGGAGCGTGGTCAGGGCGCGAACGACCTTGTCAAGGAACCGAATCACGGAGCCGAGATAGAAAGTCATCGCTTGCCGACAACCGTTAGAGTGCCGAACTTGCACAAGGGTTAAGTGACGAGTTCGTGCCGGCAAAGGTCTGTTGCGCGTGGCGCAACGGTGATCATTCGCCGGATCGGCACGCTCTCGCGTCGTTGCACTTTCCAGGGCCGGCATTCGGTCGGCGTGGCGCCGATCGGGCTGCGATCGAGGCGGTCAAATCGGCCGCCACTCACCCAGATACTTCCGCGCCCGTTGGTCGCGAGCTATCCTCCATCGAAGGGCGATCCCAATAGGCTGGACTCGCGTAGCGCAGTGCCAGAAACGCGAGGAGAGCCTGAACCTTGGGAGAGACGATTTTCTTCGGCGGGTAGACGCCCCAGATCGCCGGCTCCGGGCCGCGTGCTGCGAACCAGTCCCAATCGCCCAACAGCGGGACAAGGCGCCCTGCCCGCAGATTTTCACCCACCAACCATGACGGCAACAGCGCCACGCCGAGCCCCGCCACGGCTGCGTCGTGCAGGACATCGGAACTGTTCGCGCGAACGTTTCCACTCACGGCAATCTCGTATAGTTCTGTCGATGCGTCACTGTGCCGCCGGAAGTACCAGCAATCGCCGGTTGCCGTCTTGGAAGCCAAACAATTGTGCTTGGCCAGGTCACCCGGCTGGGCGACCGAACCTTGATTCCGAAGATAGGCAGGACTAGCAACGACGACACGTCGATGCGCGGCGAGGCGCCGCGCCACCATGGTCGAATCCCTGAGCGCGCCAATTCGCACTGCGACGTCATCCCCGGACTCGATCATGTCGACCATCACATCGGTCAGCGTGGCATCAATGCGAATATCGGGATATTCGGCGATGAAATCCTTCATGTGCGGCATGACGTGCAACCGCCCGAACGTGGTTGACATGTTGATCCGCAACAGTCCTCGCGGTTTCCCGTTCAGCGACGTCGTCACGGCGCGAGCGTCCCCCACGGCGTTCAGGATATGCGTAGCCCGCTCGTAGAACACGGCACCGGCCTCGGTCAGGTGCAGACGGCGCGTCGACCGATTGAGCAGGGTCGCGGCGAGATCGTATTCTAGAGCCGCAACATGACGGGAAATCGTCGATACCTTCACGCCGAGGTCCATCGCGGCCAGCGAGAAGCTGCCGAGTTCGACTGTACGGGTGAAGGCGCGCATGGCCATGAGGTAGTCCATCGACGACGTATCCCGTTTTCCAGTCACGCAACAATCATTTGCCGCACGGGGGGTTTTCCACCCAGAAATCCAGTGTCATGCTGCGCTTAGATTCAATTTCCAGAGCGATATCCGCCATGGCCCGCGTACGCACAGATCGCAGATCGTCAGCCGCCATCGTCGCTACAGCGTCCCCTTCCACGCCATCGCCGCAACCAGCAAAGCCGGCTCGTCCACGCCTCGTTGGCGTCGTCGGACTCGGTCGAATGGGACGTGCTTTTGCTGAAAACCTCGGCGCCGCGGGCTATCCGATCATCGTGTGGGATGCGTTTCAGGCTCAAATCGATGCCGTGGTGCGACCGGGGATCATCGCGGCCGCGAACCTCGCCGATCTCGCAGATTGCGACGTTGTGATCACTTCGTTGCCCGACGACGACGCGCTGGCAAGCGTTGCGACCGGTCCGCAGGGTCTGCTCGATATGCTCGCGACCGGCGCCATCCACATCTCGATGAGCACGGTGAGCCCGCCCCTCTCCCGCCATCTGGCCGCGGCCCATGCGGCACGCAGCCAAAATTATGTTTCTGCTCCGATTCTCGGCAATCCGGACATGGCACATACGGGGGACGTGTTCATTCTCGCAGCGGGTCCCCATGCCGCTATCGATACTGTTCGCCCACTGCTCGAAGTTCTCGGCCAACGTCTCTTCGTCATCGGCGAAGAGGCTGCCGCCGCCAACCTCATGAAGCTCGCGGCTAATGTCTTGACCGCACTGACCATGCAAGGCGTGGCCGAAGTCCTCGCGCTGCTCCGCAAGGGCGGAATTGATCATCGCATCGCCTTCGACATCCTCACCAATTCGCTGTTCGACTCGCGCGTTCACCGAACCTATGGCGGCAAGATCGCCAATGAGCGGTACAGTCCGCCGGGCATGCCCGCGCCACTGGCAGTCAAGGACCTGCGGCTGGCGCTTGCCGAAGCCGAAAGACATAGCGCGCCGATGCCAGCGGCCAGCATGGTCCACGATCGCCTCGTCGCCATGGTCGCTCATGGCTGGACCAATCTCGATTGGTCCGCGCTTGGCCTGCTGGCGGCACGGGACGCCGGCCTGCCCGACATCATCCCGCCAGAAAGCGACACCGCCGCCCGAACAACGGAGCAGGCGGCGGTCCGCACCGACAAAATGTCCGCTTTGTCTGTGAGACTGATTGATCAAGTCTATCCTCCTTCTACGGCTGGCAAACGATCCGCGGACCCGGGCGAGGCAATCAATGCTGGCCACGTCACTCGCTGAACTCACCCATAATGAAAGCGACTTCCTCCCGGCTGGTCTCTCCGAAAAGTCGATCGCGGTAGTCGACAGCCGGCAGAGCCGAAGCCGACCGTGACAATGACAACATCGGCATCGGCCAGAGCGGACTGGTCAGTGGTGCCGCGCAGTGAAACATCGGCGCCCTCCACCGCGGCCGCGTGGGAAAGGTGGAAGCGCCTTGCCCGCCGGAGGTCCTGCGGTCACGTCGAGGAGCAGATGTCCCCAAGCCGCTGCAGCATCGTCAGATGGCCAAGGGTTTCTCCAATTCGCCCTGCTCCCGCCAACACAATCTTCGTGCGCGACATATCAATCCTTTCATGGAGACATCAGTCGACGTCGCCCTCTCCAACAATTCGCAGTGTGGCTGTTTTCACGGGTTCAGACGGTCAATCGATGAATTGCCGTTCCGGATGCATCGCCAGGCTTGTCACTGTTCCAGCCAGAAGCAGGCCGATCGAACACAGGAACGGCAGGTACCAACTGCCCGTGAGGTCGAGGATCAGGCCGAATGTCACCGACGACAAGATGCCGGCCAGCGCGAAGCCGATATTCATCATCGCGCTGGCTGTGCCGCCGTATTGCGGCGCGATGTCCATGGGGACTGCCCAGGCAGGAGCAATCACAAGCTCGAGGAAGAAGAAGCCTGCGGCCAGCACCATCGTGATCATCATCACGTCCTCAAGAAACATCATCGCTGTCAGGCACGCGGCGGAACCAAGCATGCCGACCCACAATACGGCCAACCTCGCGAGCTTCACGTTTCCCGTGCGTCGCTTGATGGCATCGCTCATCAGGCCGCCCACGGTATCGCCGACCACGCCGGCGAAGAACACGCCAGACGCAAACGCCGCAGATTTCTTCAGATCGAACCCGTGGCCGTCCAGGAAGAACGACGGCAGCCAGTTGAGATAGACCCACGCGGACCAGCCGTAGCAAAAGTAGGTGAAGGTCACCGGCGCCATACGCCACGCAAGGCGACGCCAAGGTACTCTGCGTGCCTTGGCGGGTGCCCGCTCCGGCAAATCTACAAGGTCTTCGGGGACAATCTTGGGATGATCGCGAGGGTCATCGCGATAGTAGTACGCCCAAAAGAAGACCCAAAGGACAGTCAACACACCCATGGCGGCGAACGATCCGCGCCATCCCCAGAGAATGACCAGCGCAGCCACGATCGGTGGCGTCACCGCGTTACCCAACCGGGAGAACGAATGGGTAATGCCCTGAACGAAACCGTAGCGGTCCTGCGGAATCCAGGCCTGCATGCCGCGCGTAGCAGATGGAAACATCACGCTCTCGCCAAAGCCGAGCAGCAAGCGACAAGCGAACAGGCCTACCAGGCCGGTTACCATGCTGGTCGCGAAGGTCGCCACAGCGGCGACGGTCACGCAGGCGATCAGAACAAGGCGGGCACCGAAACGATCTGCGAGCCAGCCGCCGAACACCATGAAAAGTACGTAGGGATAACTGAAGGCGGAAAACACCAAACCCATTTCGGCGTTCGAGATTCCGAACTCGTGCCGCATCAGGCTCGCCGTCGTACTGATGTTCACGCGATCGACATATGCCGAAAAGTACAGGACGCACAGCAGGAACAGTACAATACTCGGCGCAGAGAACAGCGACCTCGGCCATCGCTGCCGTTGAATAACCTCTTTTTCTTTTTTCACTTTCATTCCCCTGAGAGAGATTACTGAAGAGGCACTTGTCACAGCCCGAACCCGGGATGCATTGCCGCACCCCAGGTTCGGAGGACTATTTCACTCCGCCATCGACGTCAGCCTCACCATTTTCATTCCACCCCTGATCGAGCGATCAGATGATCTTGAATGTGAGAAGGATGAAGTACGTCGGGATGGTGAACAGTGCCAGGACAGTGGTCAGCGCGGTCATGACGGCGACGTAGTTGGCATCTGCCTTGTACGCCCGCGCTGCGATCGAGACCTGGGTCATCACGGGCATGGCCGATTCAATGATCAGGACGCTGCGCATGAAATCGGGGACATCGAAGATGTAGCAGACCCCGATCGTCACCGCAGGCGCTATCAGGAATCGTGCAGCAATCAAGATTCCCATGTCCGGGGTGATGCGAACGCTGCGTAGATTCGCCACATAGATCGCAATGCCGATGAACAACATCGCCAGTGGTGTTGTCATGCTGCCGAGGTAAGTCATCGTGCTGTTGGCAAATGTCGGCAGCTTCACGGAGAACAGTATGAGGAAGATGGCCACCACGGCGCCGATCAAGGGTGGCGACATAATGTTCTTGATCGTCTGCAAGCTGAACACGCGAGGCACAGCTACATCGGAATTCTCGGTGTTCTGGAGGCGAGCGAACTTCGGTCCATCGATGCTGAGGCCGTAGGCCCCGATCGTCCAGAACAGCAGCGACTGCACCAGATAATACATCACCGCGATCGGCAACGCCTTATCGCCGAACAGTGCAATGTTTACCGGAAATCCGATAAAGGCGCTGTTCGAGACGAAGAACATGGCTCGAAATACGCCGCGCCGATGCTCTGGAATGTTGATTATTCTCGAGACGATAATGCCGATGATCCAGAGAGCCAACATCGAGCACAGTGGCACGATGACGGCGACGCCGAGCTGTAGCAGGTCCTCCTTCTTGTAGGACTTCATCATACTGACGATCATGTAGAGTGGGATGGTGACCGTCATTGCGAACTTGGAAAATAGTTGCCCAATATCCTTATTGAACCACTTGATTTGGGTCAGATAGTAACCGAGCGTGATCATCAGCATGCAACTGATTACCCCACTTAGGGATTCAAAAATGGCCACATGAGTCTCCGTTGGGTGTGAGGATATTGAGAAACGGAAGGTCGGATATTTCGTTTTCCGCCGATCGATCTCGCCCAAGTCGATCGAATGGTCGGCGGCAGAAATGGGTCATTCGGCCGCCTCCATCGCTTCCCGGATTTGCCGAGCCGCGTTGTTGAAGGGCACAGCCGCCATGGCGATGGACGGAACTTGCGGGAACGCTTCCGTCGTCAGGTTCGACAGCACCTGACCAGGATTCATCTCGACGAACAGGGTCGTCCCCAGTTCGACAAGAACCTGCGTGGAATCGTGCCAGCGGACCGGATGCGCAATGTTGGTGGCGAAGTCCTCTCGAATGCGATCCAGCACGCGCGTCGGACGAGCCCTGCGATTGGTCATGTACTTGGTTTGCACCGTTCCGGGCTCGAGCGTCGGAAGCTGCTCGACTAGTACATCCGCGACTCCCTGCAGAAGCGGACAGTGGGACGGCACCGCGACGGAAAGGCGCTCCGCCTTCTTGCAACCGGCCTGGAGGGCGAGTTCGACGACACGGTCCACGCCCGGCAGCGCCCCGGCCACCACGATCTGGCGCGGCGCGTTGAGATTTCCGACATAGACAGGAAACGCTTCGGTCGTGGCCTTGGCCACCAGCGCAGACACCTGCTCCTCGTCGAGACCGACAACGGCGGCGAGGCCATAGCCTGTGGTGAACTGCGCCTCCATCAGACTCGCGCGTAGGTGAACGAGGCGAACACCGTCGGCGAAGGATAGCGCGCCGCACGTTGTCGCCGCCGCATAGGCCCCCACCGAAAGGCCGGCGACGGCGTCGGGAAATGCGCCCTCGGCCGCCAGCGCACGGGCCACGGCGACGCCGGCAACATAGATTGCCACCTGGGTCGATACCGTCGATGCCAGGGTCTTTTCTTCGTCGAGCTCGCGCACGTCTCTGCCCAGTACGCTGCTCGCCGCATCGAGCGTGGACGTCACGCTTGGATGATCGGGCAGTTCGTGAAGCATGCCTGCACGCTGGGATCCCTGGCCGGGAAACAGAAAGGCGATGGTCATGCGACTTCTCCCTATGCGTTTGACCACGGGTCGCGGACAAGCCGCGCGCCGCCGTCGCAAGTCTTCAATCGCCGCCGAAGCGACCGACCGTCGCAATATTCGCGCAGTGAAAAGCCGCCCTGCGGCGTCTCGACTTGAATGTCGGCAACGGCGTCGATGCCTGCGACCGCCTCCAGCAACAGATTGCCGTCTTGCTCCGACAGGTACGACGCAGCGTAGACGACAAGGTCGAGATCACTGGACGCGGTGGCGACCGGCACACCGGTTGCCAATTCAAAGCCAACGCTGCCGACCGGCCCCCAGGGCAGATCGAGATCTGCCCAAGCTGACATGACCGCGTAAAATCCCTCCAATGCCGGCATCGCGTCGCGGCGAGCCTGTGTTGGCTCCTGGCGCTGCGACAACAAATCTTCCGGCCTGATCCGTCTTGTAATAGAGCCGGAAGCCACCGCGCCGGCGAAGCGCTCGTCCCGTGCGCTGCCACGAACGCCGACCGGGATCAGACCCGGTGACACGCGGCCACGTCGCACCACCATGACCGGCTCTGCAGCGAGAGCGGTGGCGACCCAAGCCGGCGCCGGCGTCGGCGACGGCGCAATGAAGCTCCGCGGATCATCGATCCACACCAGATCATGCGGACGGAATTTGTACGGGGTGGCGATCTGTCGGGTCATGGTTCTCGCCGCGCGTGGCGGCTTTCCTGTCATCGCTCGCTTGAAGGTAGGTTGCGCTCGCCTCGCCTCTCGGAGACGAGCGCAGTTCTTGTCAGGAGGGGGCCCACTGCCGGGTCATGAGCTCGCGGACCTTGATAGAGCCCTTGCGGAACGCCTTGGCGCCGTCCGACTCGAGGCGGACGTCAAGCGTGCGCGAGGAGTTGCGCGCGTCTGCGATGGCCTCGATCAAGGAGTTCTTGACCTGCTCGACCGTCGCCTTCGCCGGGGTGTCGGGGTTGGCAACTTTGAGCAGCGAGTGAAGTCCGCCGAGCTTGTTGAAAGACCCGATGTCGTAGGCCATCGGAACAATCGTCTCACCCAGCTTGTCGAGTTCGGCGACACTGCGGCGCGTGATGCGGGCCGCAGCGTCCTTGTACATGGCGTGAATCAGAACCTCCGGATCGTCGAACGCGATCATCCGGTTGGCCTGGCCCGCCAGCGCCAGGAACGAGCCCGACACGCAGCGTCCAACGATCAGAGCGATCACCGGATGACCGGCAGTGCGGGCATCGGCATAGGCTGCAATGATGGCGGCTGCAGCAAGGTGGATGCCGAACAACTCCTCACGGCGGCCATAGGCCTGACTCTTGGAGTCGCAAACCGTGATGATCGGACGTTTCGGACCGTTCTTGTCCGCCTCGATGACGGCACGCAGATTCTTCGTGCCGTACCAACCTTCCTCAAGACCGACCTCCGTGTGGCCGGTCCGCGGGAAGCGCGCGTTGGCATCAGGCGCAACGCCGACGAAGACCGCTTTCTCGCTGCCGAGATTGGCCTCGGCAACCATGAGAGAACCGGGGTTGCCCTCGACCTTGCCGGTACTGCCGGTAAGGGCCTCGAACCACTTGCGCCCGCGATTGTTGAGAGGATTGGTCATTTCGCACCTGCCTTCCATGCATTCCGAATGTCTTCGCCCGTCCACTGCTTGGATGGATCCATCGACTTCAGGCGTTTGATGAAGAGGTCGTATTTGTCGGTTCGCAATTGCGCGGGCTGGCCCTTGCGGAACAGATCCTTGACGGCCTCGGTCACCGCGTTTGCATCGTCCTCAAGAAGGACGTCCGCAAAGTCGGTGGCGAAGCGCTGCGCGCCGCCATTGACGCTCCACACGAACGGCTTGTCGCTGGCCACGAACTCATCCTTGCCGGCTTCCAGTTCGATCACTTCGGGGCCGTTCATGCTGAGACGAGCCTGCCTCGTCATCACCACGTAGGAGGCGAGGCCGGCGGCGAGCGACATGCCGCCAAAGCAGCCGGTTGGTCCCGCGATGACGACGATCAGCGGCGTATGTTTGCGCAACGCCACCATCTCGCTGTAGATCTCGGCGATCACCAGTTCGCCCATGTTGGCTTCCTGAAGCCGCACGCCGCCGCTTTCGAGCGACAGCACCGCGCGGGTCGGGATGCCCTTCTCGTTGTCGAGGCGCGCCAGGCGGAAGGCCTCGGCCATTTTCATGCCGCAGACTTCGCCGATCGAGCCACCCTGGAATTTGCCTTCCATGGCGATGACGACGGCTGGCTGCCCATCGATCTTGCCCTTGGCTACGACGCAGCCGTCATCGGACTGCGTGACGATTCCCTGCATCGGGAGCCAGGGCGATTCCACCCGATCGAACGGACCCAGCAATTCGCGGTACGTGCCCTGATCGAGCAATTGCTGAGCCCGTGCCCGCGCGTTGAGCTCGATGTAGCTGCGACGAGTGCTCAATGCGACAACCTCGTCGGATAGTATTGGCGTGAAGGTCATGACTGGCTCTCCTCGACAGCCTGCTGAAGACGCAACGCCACCGTGCCGGGAGTGGCGCCAAAATCGTTAATCTCGATACTTGCGGCTTCCGGGTGCTGGCCGAGAAATCGCTCGAGGACGGCTTTCCAGGTGTCACCGAAGCCGGTGACGCTGGTCTGGATGGTGACGTGGGTGGCGTCGTCGATGGAAGGCTCCATCAGGATCTCGAGATCACCCGAGCCGACAACGCCGACATGGGCACGTCGCGCTTTCACCTTCGATGAAGGGAATTGAAAGTTCAGGATTTCCATTGCGAAAAAGCTCCTTTGTGGTCGATGTTGACAGGCGAGCCCGCCGACGTGTCGTTGAGGGAGTCCAGGAACAGAGTGGCGGCAAGCAGATCTCCGCTGCCTCCCGGAGAGGCGTTCAGCTCAAGCAGATCGATGTCTAGTTGACCCAGCGCATCGCTACCTGGCTGGGTCGATGTGCCGCCCAGTCGGAGGATTTCAGCCGCGCCGGTCTTGGCCGTTTCGAGGGCCTTGGGACCGCCGCGATGGAGCAGGCAGGTGTCGTCAAGCGTCGCCATGATCGACAGCAGAGCATCCAGTCTGGCGAAGGTCTCGGCGATACCGCGAGAGCGGGCCCGCCGCAGGGCTGGAAGACCGATGCTCACGACGTGCGGGAAGCCGCTCTGAGCTTCGCCGCGGGCACCGGGCACGCCATAGCGCTCGACCACCCGACTGCCGTTGGTCGCGCCGGTCGGCATTCGGCTATCGCTGAAGCGCGCGATGCCGCCAGCGATGGCTGCAATGTCCTCGGCATCGCCGGGCCGGGTGGACATCACCGCTCCCGCCACCAGCAAACCGAGGGACCAGATGGCACCCTTGTGTGTATTGACGCCACCCGTCGCTGCAAACATCGCAACTTCGCCCTCACGGCCGATTGCTGCGAGCTGCTCGCGAATCTGCCGGCCGACAACCGCCCCCCTTGCAGCCCGGGACATGTCCCGGAAGCAGGAATGGAGCGAGCGGGCCGACCGATGCATCACGTCGATGTCGAGATCGGCATGAGCGCCGGGTCCTCGACTGTCGACCAGCCCTGGCTTGGGCGTCAGGCTGGCTTCCGCGACCAGGGAATCGACGGCCAAGGTGGCAAGTTGCGTCGGGAAGACGCTGATCGGGACGGAGAAGGTCGATGCGACCTGGGCGTCTGCCTTCTCCGCGCGTCGGGCGGAAAGCGACCTCATCACCAGCTCCTGAAGCGTGCGGGGGGCTCGTAGAGACCGCCGGACCAGGTCACGAGATCCTTCATGCTGCGCGCTGCCAGCAGCGATCGGTTGGCATCGGAACGCCGCACGCCGAGATCCTCGGGGTAAGCGACCACGCCTTTCTCCCGCAGCCGCTTGACCTGCTTGGCATTGGACTTGAGGCCGACCTTGGTGACACCGGCGACGGCCGCGACAGCCGCGCGACGCTCTTCGAGGCCATCCGCCTTGTAGAGGTAGGCAATGCCCTCTTCGGTCGCGACGTGCGAGACGTCGTTGCCGTAGAGCATCACCGGCGCGATCGGCAGCTTGGCGTCCTTACCAACCTGGACCGCATCGAGCGTCTCAACGAACAGCGGCACGCCGCCGGCCTTGAACGTCTCGACCACCTGCACGCATAGCTTGCGGCCGCGCACGGTGGCATCGTCGGATGTGATCAATGACAGCCACGCCGGCGAGGGATGGCGACGGCCGCGCGCATCGCTACCGAGGTTGGGAGCGCCACCAAAGCCGGCGATGCGTCCCTTCGTGACCGTCGAGGAATTGCCCTCGGAGTCGATCTGCAGGGTCGAGCCCGCGAACAGGTCGACAGCGTAATGGCCGGCCAACTGGGCGAACACGCGATTCGACCGAAGGCTGCCATCCTGGCCAGTGAAGTAGATATCGGGGCGCGCCGCGACATACTTCTCCATACCGTCTTCATTGCCGAAGCTATGAACGCTCTCTACCCATCCGCTCTCGATCGCGGGGATCAGGGTCGGCTGCGGATTGAGAATCCAGTTGCGGCAGATTTTTCCCTTCAGGCCGAGCTTGCCACCATAGGTCGGCAGCAGCAGCTCGATCGACGCGGTGTCGAAACCGACGCCATGGTTGAGCGAGAGAACCTGATGGCGCTCATAGACGCCGCGAATCACCATCATCGCCGTGAGGATCTGCAGCTCCTTGATATCCTTGGGATCACGGGTCTGGATCGGCTCCTTGGCAAACGGGCGATCGGATTCAACGATCACGTCGATCCAGCCGCCGGGAATATCGATGCGTGGAAGCTTATCGACGATCTGGTTGACCTGGACGATGACGATGCCGTCGCGGAATGCAGCAGCTTCGACCATCGACGGTGTGTCTTCGGTATTGGCGCCAGTGTAGATATTGCCCTCATGATCGGCCATATCGGCGCAGACCAGCACCGCATTCGGAATCAAATCGACAAACAAGCGCGCTGAAAGCTCGACATAGGTGTTGATCGAATTCACCTTGATCTGCCCGTCTTCGAGCATCTGCGCGAGACGGAGGCTCTGCGGACCCGCAAAGCTGAAGTCGACCTCGCTGGCGATTCCCTGCTCGAATATCTCCATGTGATCGGGGCGTGCGATCGCCCAGATCACCGCCTTCAGATCGTGAACCTTTTTCGGGTTCACCTTGGCGAGCGAGCGCGACAGGAAGTCGGCCTGCTTTTGCACGCTCTCGATGACAACACGGTCGCCCGGAACCAGCAGGGTCTCCAGCGCCTCGACGATCTTCTTTTGCGGAAGGAATTTCCCGTTCATCCAAGGGCTCACGAGCGCCATTCGACGCTGCTTTCCCTCTCGGCGCGTTGACCAGTTATGAGCGGTATAAGCCGCTTTATATGTTGTGACATCCATCTTCGATCTCTCCAGCGGACGATTTCAATTCGTGAGCCCGACTTCGGAAGATCATCGAGCTACGCAACTGATGACGACGAGAGATTGCTGGATGATCGATCGCAGGTGAAATGTGAGCGTCACGAGAGGATCGCCGTGCCCGGCCTTGACTTGCGCGGAATGCTTTGGATTGCCCGATCGGGGTGATTGACGCTGCCGCTGGGCGATGATTGGGTGCTCCCCTCTGAAGGGACCTCTG
>NZ_JBVAPG010000183.1:0-14696 GCF_055413685.1 Bradyrhizobium sp. LeoA1Lang
GTTGAACGGTGCATCATTCACCGCCGTCACGCAGCTACAGGAGCACATCGATGCCTTCATCCGCGCCTACAATGAAAAAGCACAGCCCTTCGCCTGGACGAAGAAACGAGTCCGCCAAAAGCGGTTCAAAGGCCGCCGTATCACTCAGCTCTGATTCCGGGTACTAGCAATGACCCAGACGGCGATTATTGGCTCCGGCCCGATCTCGAATCCCATTCGGGAAGCGTTCTATACGACCGATTGAGTTCGACACCCAGCGCTCTTGCGCTCGCCTTAGAGCATGATCCGGAAAAGTGGGCACCGGTTTTCCGAAACGATCATGCTCCATAGAGCGGGACCACGATTCGAAGAAAAGTCATGACCTCTAGGCCTGAATCGGAATGAGGGGAGCCACTTCCCGATCCTGCGGTTTTTCGCTCGCCGCAAGGCCGGCGGCGACGCCGATGCGGTCTGCCTTGGGCCGATGCTGACTCATCTTGCGCTTGCCCTCGAACCTGGTGACCGGAATGCGCACCCCGACGATACCGCGCAGTTGCGCGGCGATGAAATCAGCGGGTGCGTCGCTGACAGCCGATGGGTTCGTACGCGACGTCTCATGGACGTTCGTCAGCCGTGTGACCACCTCGAGCAGACGTTCGGGCTCCTGGAAGAACTCGACCGGCCCGTACGCGTGGACGGCGATGTAATTCCATGTCGGCACCACCTTCCCGGTTTCTTGCTTGGTGGCGTACCATGAGGGCGTCACGTAGGCCTCCGGACCCATGAAGATCGCCAGAGCCTCGCCGTTCGGGGCCGCGCGCCATTGCGGATTGCTCTTCGCCAAGTGCCCGTACAGAACTCCGTGCTGTCCTTCGGTCTCCTCGAGGAAGAGCGGCAAGGGTGTCGCAAGCGGCCCGTCCGCGGTGGCCGTGACCAGGTTGGCGAGGCCGGCGGAGCGGATGGTCGCTCGGATGCTTTCGACTTCGTCATCTTTGAAGGCGGGGGGCACATACATGTCGGTTCTCCGTTCTCAGCCCTGACATAGACCCAGCTTGGCACGATCGAAACTGCCAGTTATCGCTGATTTTGCTCGTCCAGCTGTAGGGGCATGCGGCTATGACAATCGCCGCGAACGAAGCTAATCGACGGCTTGAGCCAGAAGCTGACAGCCGCGCTCGATCTGGCGGGTTTCCAGCGCGGCGTAACCCATGACGAGCCCGATATTGTCCAGCTGGCACCGGCGGCCCGGATGACGTTGATCGAAGAGGGGGCGACCGGATATCCTTCGCTCGCGACGCAAGAGGCGCTACGGGTCATCGCGGGAATGGTGTCCGAATGCACGCCGATCTTCCACTGGTCGGACATCGATCCGGACGGCACCTGGATCTTCCGCATGATCGAGCGCGCTATCGGACGCCCGATCCGTCCCCACCTCATGAGCATCGAAATCGCCAAGCGATCTGGACAAGTTCCGCCGAAAAAGGCCGCACCAGCGCGATGCCCATCGGATTCCGGCATAGCTGCGCTCGCCGCTTATCTGGCGGGGGAGGGCGCCAAGATCCTCGAGCAGGAAGAGCTCGACCCGGCCTTGCCCCAAGTCACCGCTCAGAGGTCAGCACTAGTCTAACTGGCCGAGAACCGTCGGTATCATGCGATTGAGAACCGTCAACTCGGTTCCAAGCGCATAGGAAATCGGATTCTCCGTTGTGACTTGAACGACAGTGCCAACCTTCAAATGCATGACTACAGGGTTGCCGGTCACGGGGGGCGCTGCGACGGTCGGGCAAAACGCGAGACAAAGGATGGACCTTGCCGTCTTGGTCCGGCGAAAGATGCAGTCGATCTTTGACTGACCGTTGTCGGCGACGATGCGAGCTATCATCTGCCGACAAGCTTCCGATGCGACCCCCATCGGGACTAGCCAGTCTGAAAAGTATCCGCCATCCGGCCAGATCTCGTGCGCTTGCTGAATCCCGATCTCGTCCTTGTTCCCAGTGGGGGGAAGGGGGTCATTCAATCCTTTGGGTCTCTGAACGATTTAGTCCTGCAGAAAACAATATGCGGTGTGAACTTCTTCATGTTGTGTGATGCTGACGCGGTGTCGCCGAGTCGAGACCTCGCCTCACTGGATTAACTGTCTCAAGGGCGCATGCTCGCGCAAATCCATCCATTGTGCACCGGTCGCAATTAGTTGTGGTATCGCTTGCGACGCAGCGCACGGGACTGCCAAAAGGTGAGGCGCCCCGGTACTTTGCGCGATTTTTGCAAGGCTGATCGCAAGGTGATCAATTGAAAGTTGTCTTGTCATGAACGCGCAGCGGACGCAGCCGAATACCGCCTATGCGATCTGCGGCTTCAACGATATTCCAAGCCAGCGCGCCATGGGCTTCTACCTCATGATCGTCGACGAAGACGGCAGCCACAGGCCGTGGCCCATTGTCGTGGTGCGCTGGGGCAAGCGGGTGTTTGGCTATCTCAACAAATGCCCGCACAACAGCGTGAATCTGGACTGGGAACGCAACCAGTTTTTCGATCCCCGCGGCATCCGGCTGATGTGCGGCAAGCACGGCTCGACCTTCGAGCTCAGCACCGGCCGCTGTGTCGACGGCCCATGCAAGGGCAGCCGGCTCACGCCGGTTGCGTTGACGGTGCTGGACGGCGATATCTGCGTGACCGGCGTGCGGCTTGTCGAGGAGGAGGTTTCCTCTGGCTAAAGCTGAAGCCGGCGCTCAGACCGGCCGGTTCTCGTTGCGGTTTCTCACGGGTTCCATCCTCTTCAGCCCTTCTTCGTAAGAGATCTCGTCATAGGACGCATCGACATCCTTGGCCGCGTCGAGCAGGTAGTCGAGCTTGCCGGGCGCATCGAGCTTCTTGATGTCATTCTTGTCGACCCCGACCAGGTCCATCATCTCCTTCCAAACGGTGGATTCATCGCACGGCAGCACGTTGAAGGTGATACCAGCGAGCTTGATTCGATATTTCGCCAACAGGTCTATGTTGTTGCAAAACATGAAGTAGCTGCCGTCAGGGCTTAGCGCGCTCTCAAGAACGTTTGCGACATCGGCAAGATAAGCGAAGCAGTGCAGATAGCCGGCCAGCACCGGAATGATGTTTTCGCCGACCTGCACGACCGTCAGTACCTGCTCGATCGAATAGTGGGGCGGCCGCTTCTCGTCCGCGACCTGGGCCTGAAATTTCAGTGCGATATCGCCACGAAAGCCGAACCGGCCCCGCTTGGTGGTCCCGCCCTTGAATATGGGATTGAGCAGGCGCCCTTCCTTCTCCAACCGGCCGAGCGCGGTGTTCTCGATTGCAGTCATCAAAAATCATCCCTCTATCCAAGACCACCGCCGGGCACCCCGGCGGTGGGAGACGCAATGCAAATCATTTGCCGCCGCGGGCGTAACCCTTTCTCGGCGGAATCCATAAAGAAGACACGCAAAGCCGCTGCGATCCCTCGAAGACCTTTGTCAGCAACCAGACACGCGTCGCAAAGCCAACAGCCCGATTTTGAAGAATGTGAGCAGTGTCAAGCGCCTGCGCTCTGGCATGCGACTTGCCAATTCGATGCAAATGACTCTGGAAAACAAAAGGTGCCATGATCAATCTGACGGATAGCGCAGTGAATGCGGTCAAGAGCGCGATCTCGGCTTCGGCCCAGCCGAGGAGCGGCTTGCGCATCATGGTCGAGGCCGGCGGCTGCGACGGATTCAAATACAAGATGGACCTCGCCGACGGGGCAAAGCCCGACGACACCGTCATCGAGCGCGACGGGATCAAGGTGTTCGTCGACAATAAGAGCCATGAGCACCTCGCCGGCACGACGATCGATTTCGTGGTGGCGCTGGAGGGCTCGGGCTTCACCTTCGACAACCCAAACGCTAGCTCGAGCTGCTCCTGCGGCAAATCCTTCAGCAGATGAAAAGAGAAATCAAAGCATGCTGGTCGAACCGGAACAGCTGAAGCAACGGTCGGTCGTTGAGACCGATCGTGAACAACTCATTCGGGCTGTGATCGAGGAGATTCGGCCCAATCTGCAACGCGACGGCAGAGACTGTCAGCTCGTTGGGATCGACGGCAGCAAGATCACGGTCAAGCTGACCGGTGCCTGCGTGTTCTGCAAGCTTTCAAGCGCGACGCTAGAAAGCATTCAGGCGCGGCTGGTCCAAGGGCTCGGCGAATTCGTTCGCCTGATCCCGGTCGCCGGCGGCGCCAATCCGCAGCATTGAGCGAGGCTCTGTGCCGATCTATCTCGACAACAATGCGACCACGCGGACAGATCCGTGTGTCTTGCAAGCCATGTTGCCGTTCTTCACGGAGCGGTTCGGTAATGCCTCGTCCGCCCACGCCTTCGGCAGCGAGATCGCAGGCCCGGTGGCCAAGGCACGCCGCAGCCTGCAGAGTTTGCTGGGAGCCGCCCACGATCATGAGATCATCTTTACTTCCGGCGGGACCGAGTCCAACAACACCGCCATCCTTTCTGCGCTCGCGACCCAGCAAGGGCGCGACGAGATCGTCACCACCTCCGTCGAGCATTCCGCCATCCTCACGCTGGTCGAGCAATTGGCGTTAACGGGCATCAAGACGCATGTGATCCCGGTGGATTCGCGCGGCCGCCTCGACCTCGAGGCGTTTCGCTGGGCGCTTGGACCACGCACGGCGATTGCGTCCGTTATGTGGGCCAACAACGAGACCGGCACGATCTTCCCGGTGGAGTTTCTGGCCGGCTTGGCGCGCGCGGCAGGTGCGCTGTTTCACACCGATGCGGTGCAGGCCATAGGCAGGGTGCCCATCGACCTGAAGGACAGTGCTATCGACATGCTCTCGCTGTCCGCACACAAGCTGCACGGCCCCAAGGGAATCGGCGCGCTCTATTTGCGACAAGGCACGAAATTCAGGCCGCTGATCTGGGGTGGGGCACAGGAGCGACGGCGCCGCGGCGGAACCGAGAACATCCCCGGCATCGTCGGTCTTGGAAAAGCTGCAGAGCTTGCGGCGGAGGGGCTCGAGCCGGAGCGTGTTCGCATTGCTGCGTTGCGCGATCGCCTGGAGCAGACGATTTTGCACAACGGCCGCTGCATCCCGCTCGGCGATGTCAGCAACCGCCTGCCGAACACGGCCAGCATCGCCTTCGAAGATCTCGAAGGCGAAGCAATCGTCCACCATCTCAACCGAGCGGGCATTGCCGCTTCGCTCGGATCGGCTTGCAGCTCGGGGTCAATGGAGCCGTCGCATGTGCTGCGCGCGATGAACGTGCCGGCAAGGAGCCTGCGCGGCGCGGTACGCTTTTCCCTCTCGCGTGAAACCACGGCCGATGACGTCGATCAGGTCGTCCGCGTACTGTCGCGCATCCTGGCTAATCTGCGTGCCATGTCACAAGAGCCTCCCAACCCCACCAGCGCTTCGCCCCAATGCACGAGTTGATCTTATGAAAGTCATGATTCGCCGCTCTCCGGAGGGCCTGTCGATTTATGTGCCGAAAAAAGATCTCGAGGAGCCAATTGTGGAATCGGAGCGCGAGACGCTGTGGGGTGGCTGGATCAGAATAGGCAATGGCTGGGTGCTCGATCTACCCGAGATGGCAAGCGACACGTCGCTGCCGATCACGATCAATGCCAGGAAGCGTGGCGAGGACGGCGACGGCCGATGAAGGCGATGGCGCAAACCGACTTCGTCAATGCGGCCGACGCGGAGGCGATTCTCACTGACATAGCGAGGAGGCTGCGTACCGCCAGCATTATTCCCTATCTCGGACCTGGCCTCGCTGATGTGTCCAAACCGGATGCGCCGATGACGCCGGACGCCTTGGCTGCTTTCTTCGCCAGCAAGGTCGCGCTGCCGCGCCGGGCCAAAGGCAACATCTGGGCGTCTGCGCAGCACATCGAGAGCAACAAGCATCGCACCACCGTGACGGCATTGATGGCGCCGGCCTTTGCTGCGCCGGTCGAGCCGACGCCGCTGCATCATCATCTTGCCGTGCTGCCCCTGCCTGTCATCGTCGATACCTGGTATGACGGTGCGATGCGGGGGCGCTTGGCAGGCGCGAGGGATGGGGTGAGGTGCAGGGTATCACCCGCGCCGGCCTCGGCGAGGACCGCTGGTATCGCTTCTATGATGCAGCGGGCGGAGAGGTCGACCATGATGCGGCGCAGAGCTGGAGCACGGTCCTCTATAAGCCGCACGGCGGCGTGTTGCCCGCAAGGAACTTCCTGATCTCTGACGCCGACTATGTCGAGGTCCTGACCGAGATCGACATTCAGACGCCGATCCCCGATGTGGTGAAAGAGCGGCGCAGTGGCCGAAGCTTTCTCTTCATCGGCTGCCGCTTCAACGATCAGCTGCTGCGAACTTATGCGCGGCAGCTCACCAAGCGCTCGGCCGGTGTTCATTACGCCATCGTGGAGCCAGATGTGCTGTCCAGGAATGAACTGCGTTTTCTGGTCGAACAGGGCCTGACGCCGCTTGCGATCCCGCTCCCGCGCGCGGTCGAGATCCTGCTCGCCGGCCGACAGACCGGTACACGGGTGTCGATGTTGCTCGCGTGCCGGCGCACGCGAGTTGTCTTTCGTTCGCGCCAGGGAATGAGTACGTTCATCTCTGTGTCGGGATCGAGACGCCTGGCACACTTCGAACATTGCTAATGTCGTGCAGAAGGCCGTCGCTTTCACGGCAGAGGGCGGTAAGCGGCTCAGCTTTTGACCTAGATCAAAATTGCTCGCAAGTCCGGCCATGGCACGCGAGTTGCAAATCTTCTTTTCAGTTTCCGCTGCAGGGAGAATGGAAGGATGAACGTATCAGCGCTGGACGAAGCAAGCTCGGCAGGGAGCGCGGTCGACATTGGCAAGGTCATGCAGATCGCCGCGCGCAAGGGCTGCGGGAGGTCCGGCGGGGGCAAGGCAAGCTGCGGCTCGCAGGCCGGCCAGGGTGATCTGCCGACCGAGATCTGGGAGAAGGTCAAGAATCACCCCTGCTACAGCGAAGCAGCGCATCATCATTACGCGCGCATGCATGTTGCGGTCGCGCCTGCCTGCAACATGCAGTGCAATTACTGCAATCGTAAATATGATTGCGCTAATGAATCGCGCCCGGGCGTGGTGAGCGAAAAACTAACGCCGGAGCAGGCGGCGAAAAACGTGCTGGCGGTCGCCTCCACAATCCCACAGATGACTGTGCTTGGCATCGCGGGGCCCGGCGATCCCCTGGCCAATCCGAAAAAGACGTTCAAGACGTTCGAGCTGGTGGCCAAGGCTGCTCCCGACATCAAGCTGTGCTTGTCGACCAACGGCCTGATGCTACCCGACCATGTCGACACGATCGCCCGCTTCAAGATCGATCATGTCACCATCACTATCAACATGGTCGATCCCGAAATCGGCGCCAAAATCTATCCGTGGATTTTCTACAACCACAAGCGCTACACCGGCCTAGAAGCCGCAAAGATCCTCAACGAGCGCCAGCTGAAAGGCCTCGAGATGCTCACCGAGCGGGGCATCCTATGCAAGATCAATTCGGTGATGATCCCGGGTATTAACGATCAGCATCTGGTCAAGGTCAACAAGGCGATCAAATCGCGCGGCGCGTTCCTGCACAACATAATGCCGCTGATCTCCGCGCCCGAGCACGGCACGGAGTTTGGTCTCAACGGGCAGCGGGGGCCAACCGCGCAGGAATTAAAGGCACTGCAGGATGCCTGCGAGGGCGAGATGAACCTGATGCGGCATTGCCGGCAGTGCCGCGCCGACGCTGTCGGCTTGCTCGGCGAGGACCGCAGCGCGGAGTTCACTACCGAGAAGGTTATGGCCATGGACGTCAAATATGACTTGCCGATGCGCAAGGCCTATCAAGCCAAGATCGAGCAGGAGCGCGTTGCCAAGCTTGCTGGCAAGCAGGAAGAGCTCGTCGAGCTTGCCAGCAAAATGAGTGACATCAAGCCCATGGTTGCCGTGGCGACGAAGGGCGCGGGCGTCATCAACGAGCATTTCGGTCACGCCAAAGAGTTCCAGGTGTACGAACTCTCCACGACGGGCGCCAAATTCGTCGGCCATCGCCGCGTCGATCACTATTGCCGGGGCGGCTGTGGCGAGGAGGAGCGCCTTGCCACCGTCATCAGCGCCATCAACGACTGCCATGCGGTATTAGTGGCCAAGATCGGCGGCTGTCCGAAAAGCAATCTGTTGAAGGCCGGGATCGAGCCAGTCGACCAATACGCCCATGAGTTCATCGAAAAATCAGCGATCGCCTGGTTCAAGTCCTATCTGGAGAAGGTGCAAAGCGGCGAAATCCAGCATACCGAGCGGGGCGAGGCGGCGATCCGCCAGGGCGCACTGATTTCGGCCGCCTAAGGGGGAAGGTCAATGCCGTTCAAGATCATCGCCTCGCAATGCACGAGCTGCTCGGCTTGCGAGCCCGAATGTCCCAATGTCGCAATCTCGGAGAAAGGCGGAACGTTTGTCATCGATCCGAAAAAATGCACCGAGTGCGTCGGCCATTTTGACGAGCCGCAATGCGTCGCGGTGTGCCCGGTCGATAACACCTGCGTCTTGGACACCTCGTTGCCGCGCTACCAGGCGCGCGCGTAAATAGGGGCCGATCCCATGACCTTTGCGCCGGCGCCCAGCGCTGAAAAACTCGCGATTTTCGCGCTGCGCACCGCTGGCCGCAGCTTCCGCCTCGCCGTTACAGGCGGTGGTTGCTTGGATTTGTCCGCCAAGACAGGTGTTGCGCCGGCACCTCGGCCCGGTCAGCAAGGCCTCCAGCGGAACGGGCTAAGATTGCCTCAATTCGGGAGCCGCTAATGCTTGGCGGTGTCACGATCGATTTGACCGACACTGCTGCGCAGAGCGGGCCGATCTTCCAAGAAGCAGGTGTGCTGCTCCAGCGATACCGCAAAGGCTGCCCATTAGAACAGGAAAGCTGCCAATGAACCTCGCTGGGGCCGGCAATCCGCTGTCCGGGAGCGAAGGGGCGCTGATTGCGCGCACGCTGCTCGGCGAAGGCCTGCCGCGCGAAGCCGAGGATCATCTGTGGCAGGCCGGGCTCCTCTATCACGTGGATGCGATCGCGGAAAGCCACCTGCACGAAGCGCAGGCGCTAGCGCCGGGCCACGCCGCCGTCCTGATCGGAATCTACCGCTTCTATTTCTACAAAGGTCGCTTGGCCGAGGCGTTGGAGGTGGCAAAGCTCTGTATCTCCAAGGCAGCGCGCGAAAACGGTCTCGCTGACGATTGGCGGCGGGTCAGCGCGGGCGACGCTGCTTTCGATTGCTACGAGAACATCCTGTCGCGCTTCTATTTATTTTCGCTAAAAACCTACGCGTACCTGCAGCTGCGGCTCGGCAATCTGGATGAAGGCCGCGCGGCCGCCAGCAAGCTCGTGCAGCTCGAGCCGACCGACAAGATCGGCGCCAGGGTGCTCCTGGACGTGCTGCAGCGGATGGGGCAGGACGATGACGATTGACATCGATAAGGCCCGCGACTGGCTGGGCAACGAGGTCGACTGCGGCAGCTGCACTCATATCGGGCTCAGGGCCAGCGGCGGCTGCCGCTTGATGCACGCCTGCGTCAACGACCGCTATGCTCGCCGCATCGACCGCTTCTTCTACTGGAATCCGGCGCTGGCCGACGCCTACATCACCCATCCACATTTTGAGGTGCGCGCGATCGCAGCCAACCACGCCAGCGTGTTTCTGCTGCCGATGCTGCCCGACGATGCTGAGGAAACCGTGCGCTGGAACGCCGCGCGGCGCCTGCCCAAGCGCTTAGTGCTGCGGCTGCGCAACGATCTGCATCGGAAGGTTAGGATGCGGGTTGCGACCTTGCTGGATGGGAGCTGGCGCCGATGATCTCGGACCAGGACTATTACGTCCGCCTGGTGGTGGCGAGCCGGATCGCGCGGGCGCTGCTTGGGCGTCTCATGAGCGATGACGAACCCGAGGTGCGCCGCGTGGTTGCGATCCGTGTTCCCAATGAGTGGCTGCTCGGCATGGTCAATGATCCCGATGGCACCGTGCGCCTCGAGATCGCACGGCGGCCGAGCTAGCGGAATTGACCAAAGACGAGGACTCGATGGTGCAGGAAGTCGCCCGCGCGCGCGTGGCCATCCGGCCCGAACGACCGAGGAAGAGTGGGACATGAGCAACATCGTTCGCGACAGCGAGGTGGTCGAGTTGACCGGGCCGCCTTTCTTCAGCTTTGGCGAAAAGGTGCAGGCCAGCCGTACCATCCGCAATGACGGGACATATGCCGGCAAGGAGATCGGCGAGATCCTCGTCAAAAAGGGGGAGGTGGGTTACGTCGTCTCAATCGGCACTTTCCTGCAGCAGTTCTACATCTATGGCGTTCAATTTCTCGAAAGCGGCAACCGCGTCGGCATGAAGCGCAAAGAGCTCGAGCCGGAGGTGGGGCGCGATGAGCTTTTGGATCTGCCATTGCCTGAAGAGGCCGGCCCATGATCGCCTCGAGACTGCCGAAATACCAATGGGGCCAGCGCGTCAAGGCAGCGGTCGACCTCATCAATGACGGCTCGTTTCCCAATGCACCGGCCGATAGACTCCTGATCGGCGCCGGAGGGATCGGCGAGATCGTGCAGGTCGGCAGGCATAGGGAAGGCAACGTGCCAATCTATCTCGTCGAGTTCGGCGAGCGGATGGTCGTCGGCTGTCTTGAAGAAGAAATCACAGTGCTATGAGGGGGCCTTTGGCGATGAATGCCGCGGTGATGAGAAAGGCAGCGGTCAGGATGATCCCTCACCCGAACGAGCTCGATTGCAAGCGGATCGAGCGCGCCTTAAGCGCGCGCAAGCGCTATCGCTATGTCTCGCCGCATGTGAAGGCGGTGAGGGGGCTATCTGATCGAGAGTCCCTGCTGCTCTCGCAATATCGACGCCGATGGCGGCCTTATCGATGCCGCGCTGATCCACTACGACATGGTGTGCGGCATGTGGAAGCTGTTTCGCAAGAACCACGCAAACGGAATCTGGGAGTTTTATAGCATTTACCACCGGCTGACCTCGGCGATCGAAGATTTGAACACAGATCCCGAGCGGCTGTTCTGGCTATGAAGCTTATTTAGGGTCCAATTATATGGGAGACGCGATGGCGCTTGGCACAGACGAATTGATGGAAATCGAACGGGTGCTCGCGGCGGCGCAGGCTGATGCAGATCCGGTTCTCGAGTTGCGGCGTCGCTTTCCGCACCTCGCCGCGACACGCTGTGATGCCTCTGACGTGACGAAGCGACCATTCCGGAGTCTTCCGAATTTCGATCTGCATCTGATCGATGGCTGCGATCGCTGCCTAGAGATCACGGCCGATCCGGTGCGGGCGATTGGCATCCTGCTGGCGGCAAGGAGGATCGGACGGTGATCGGCGTTGGACTGGTAGGGCATCGCGACGATGGCACGGACGCGGTCGACGCCGATTTACCCTTCATTCCGCTCTCAGATCCCGATATCACCTCCGCCGAGCTCTCCGCCGTGGAAGCGCTGCTGTGTTCGCCACGGGTCTCCAATGGGCCCATCACCGAGGCCTTCGAGAAAGCCTTCGCCGCCTACCTTGGGCGCAAATATGCCGTTGCCGTCCCCAGCGGCACCATCGGGCTTCTGCTTGCACTAAAAGCGCTCGGCATCGGACCCGGGCAGGAGGTGATTGCCTCGCCTTATTCGTTTCGCGAGGTAGTGCATGCTATCAGTCTCGTGGGCGCGAGGGCCGTATTTGCCGACGTCGACTATTGGTCGGGAGCCTTGGCTCCGGCGAAGGTCGAAGAGCGTGTCACGGCCAACACGCGGGCGATCATTGGTGGCAACCCCAATGGCCATCCGGCGCCATGGTCGGAGCTGCGCGCGATCGCGCAGCGCCATCAATTGCCGCTCCTGGAGGATTCAACCGAAGCGATCGGATCGCGATACAAGTTCGAACTCGTCGGCCGCTTTGGCGATATCGCCGTGTTCGACTTCGCCCAGCCACTGGCCCTGACCTGCGGCGAAGGCGGCATGGTGGTGACCGACGACATCGACATGGCCGTTGGCTTGCGCCGCCATCGCGCGCATCGGCTGGATGAGCGCTCCTCCGTTGTCGTCAGCAGCGCAGCGCCCCACCAGGCCGGCATGAGCGATCTCACAGCCGCGCTGGGCCTTGCGCAGCTGAAGCGCCTCGAGGAGATCCTGGAGCGGCGCCGACTCGTCGAACAGCTCTACAACGCGCATATGCAATCCTTTGAGGGTATCAAGCCTCCCTATGTCGGTCCCGATGTGACCGAGGTGAACTGGTTTCTTTATCTCGTCCATCTCGGAACGCGCTTCGCGCGATCCAGCCGCGACGCCATTGTCGATGACCTCCGCATCGAGCAGGTCGAGGCCGCCGCTTATTGCTATCCCTTGCATCTGCAGCGGCATTATTTCGAACTTGGCTATCGTCATGGCGATTTCCGGGTTGCGGAAAAGATCGCCGATCGCGCCCTGGCACTGCCGTTTCACAGCCACCTCACCGACGAGCAGATCGAGTTCATCGTGGAGACGATGAAGGACGCATCCATCAACATCGGCGCTGGCGCCAGCGGGTTTTGCATCGATGGCCCTTGTAACGGAAGAGCCCTTGAGCCGGTTGCGCTCGCCGTGATCGGCGGCGACGTCTGCCTGTGTGCCGTGAAGCTGGTGGAGGACAACGGCTTTCCCGGTCCGTTCGAGGATGGCGACGAAACCATGGACATCATGATCCATCCAGATTAACAGGCTTGATCTCATGAACGTGGACTTAAGGAGTCTTTTAAGGGAAAGCGCCGTCATTCGCATGAACATCGGCGCAAGTCTGTCGCGTATCGCTGCGTTCGGATTTGTTAGGATCAAGGGCCGGGCAGGCCGGCGGGTTATCCTGTAGCCCAGCATGAATGGTACGGCGATGCTCGAACAGCGAGACGCGCATCCATTCGATGTTCGCGTGCGTTGGTGGCTTTGCGAGGATCAAACGCCCGGTCGCCAGCTCTTATCGCGCATGGACGCATTACCCTGAAACGGAGATCATTCGCGCCCGCATCCGAATGATCTCGGCGGCCCAAGGAGGTGTTCAAGTGCTAGTACCCACTTTTCTTGGATCGTGAGTCGTGCTTCAAGATATGGATGATACCCGAAGCAAGAGAAGTCCACCTTTCGCGGAAAGATCGCAAGGTGCTTGAGGCGTGCTGTCGCTCCCCTTGCAGCGCGATTTGAAGCGGGCGCGGATCGTTCTGTTGGCGGCGGATGGGCGCAGCACCCGATCGATCGCCAAGGAAGTTGGGGTCCAGCCGCGGATTGTCAGCCTTTGGCGGCATCGTTATGCCGACCAAGGCCTTGAAGGGCTGCAAGACAAGGCGCGACCGGGCAAGCAGCCGATCTATACGAAGGCCACCGACAAGCGGATTTTGAAGCTGCTGGACAAGCCGTCGCCGGAAGGGTTCGCACGCTGGACCGGGCCCCTGCTGGCCGAGGCGCTGGGCGATGTTGACGTCCAATATGTCTGGCGGTTCCTGCGCAGCCACAAGATCGACCTCGCGGCTCGCAAGTCCTGGTGTGAGAGCAACGACCCGAACTTTACGGCCAAAGCCGCCGATGTTGTCGGCCTCTATGTCGCCCCGCCGGCGAAGCCCATTGTGCTGTGCGTGGACGAGAAGCCCTCGATCCAGGCCTTGGAGCGAACGCAGGGTTATCTGAAGTTGCCCAATGGCCGCGCCTTTCAGAGGATCGTGAGCAGGGATTTCGCGGGATCGTGAGCAGCTTTTCAGTGGCTCAGTCCGCTTCGGCCGATAACTCAGCCGGCTTAGGAACTGCCTCGTCAGTGAACGAGGAAGGCCGATGCCCACCCAGAGATTGTCGATGCGCCGGATCAAAGAGGTTCTCCGCTTAAAACATGTTCAAGGCTTGCCGGAGCGAGCCATCGCGCGCACCCTGGGCATCAGCAACGGTGCCGTGCACAGCTATCTGCGCCGAGCCGGAGCTGCCGGGCTGAACTGGCCGTTGCCGGCCGGAATGACCGACGAGGACCTGGAGCTGCTGCTTTTCCCTGCGCCGAAGCCGGCGTCGCAGAGCCTCCAGCGGTCCGCTCCCGACTGGGGCTATGTCGACAAGGAATTGCGCCGGCGCAATGTGACCCGTCGGCTGCTGTGGGACGAGTATCGCGCCACCCATCCTGATGGATTCGGCTACACATGGTTCTGCACGACCTACGAGGCCTGGAAGGGGCGTGCCCGGCCTTCGATGCGGCAGACCCATCTGGGCGGCGAGAAGGTTTTCGTGGATTTCGCCGGCGACACCATCGACGTCATCGATCCCTCAAACGGGGAAGTGCAGTCGATGAAGCTGTTCGGTCGCGGCGATGGGCGCCTCCTCCAACTATACCTACGCCGAGGCCTGCCCAAGCGAGGGGCTCGCCGACTGGATCCGCCTCCACATCAACCTTTTCGCCTCCCTCGGCGCGCGCCGACATTCGTGGTCTGCGACAATCTCAAGGCCGCCGTCACCAATCCCGACCGCCACGATCCCGGCCTCAACCGAACCTATGCCGAGATGGCGAGCCATTACGGCACGGCCATTCTCGCAGCCCGGCCGCGGCGCCCAAAAAGACAAGGCAAAGGTCGAAGTTGCGGTGCAAGTCGCCCAGCGATGGATTCTGGCGCGGCTGCGCAACCAACGCTTCTTTTCGTTGGCGGAGCTGAACGCAGCCATCAAAATACTCGTCGTCGAACTCAATG
>NZ_JBVAPG010000184.1:0-14537 GCF_055413685.1 Bradyrhizobium sp. LeoA1Lang
TCCGTCCTAATCTTCGTCACGGTCATGGCGGGTCCAAGCTCCTCTATGAGCGGTGATCTTCGCAATCACCGGACTTACCATGACCGCTTCAGCCTCTCAGCTTTTGCAGAACCTTCCGCACACTACCTGACCGGGCTTTTTTGCCACCGTCACTTCTCGCGCGAAGAAAGTTCGCACGAAAAACTTAGCGCCAGCGTCGGGGCGCCAGGACCACACGACTTCGCCGTCCGCGTTACATGCGCTCGTCAGTCGCACGCATCGCGTCCACCGCATCTCACCGCAACGTTCGTGACGATCGCGAGCCGCCCCTCATCCGCCGTGAGACGCGCGGAGTTAAATCACTGATTTGCCCGACGACGGAAGCAGAATGTTTTTTGCGCGAGGGATGGACAGGCTTTCGGCTGATTTGCCCGTCGGGTTGTTATGTCGCACCGAAAGCCGCCACATCGTCATTGCGAGCGGAGCGAAGCAATCCATAGCGCCGCTTGTGGAGGCGTGGATTGCTTCGCTTCGCTCGCAATGACGGAGACCGTCATTCCGGGGCGATGCGCAGCATCGAGCCCGGAATCCATTTCTCCACGTGCGCCTGCGGCCCGATGGATTCCGGGTTCGTCCTTCGGACGCCCCGGAATGACGGCGGTGTTCGTGGCGCAGGCCTATGGCGGATTACGCTTCGCTAGTCCGCCATACGGCGGTTACGATGCCGCAGCCGCCCCAATCTTGTCCTGCGTCCTGGTCTCGAAATCGCTGGCGTCGTGGCGCTCGTGCAATTGGCTCGCGGGATCGCCCGAGATGCGGTTGACGATGCGGCCGCGCTTCACGGCCGGACGCTTTGCGATCTGGTCGGTCCAGCGCTGCACGTTCTTGTATTCTTGCACCGACAGGAATTCGCCTGCGCCATAGAGCAGGCCTTTCACCAGCCCGCCGTACCACGGCCAGACCGCGATGTCGGCGATCGTGTATTCGCTACCGGATAGATATTCGTTGTCCGCCAGACGACGATCCAGCACATCGAGTTGACGCTTCACCTCCATCGCATAGCGGTCGATGGCATATTCGATTTTGGTTGGCGCATAGGCATAGAAGTGGCCGAAGCCGCCGCCAAGAAACGGCGCGCTGCCCATCTGCCAGAACAGCCATGACAGGCACTCGGCGCGAGCCTGGCCACCGGTCGGCAGGAATGCACCGAACTTCTCGGCAAGGTGCATCAGGATCGCGCCGGACTCGAACACGCGGATCGGTTCCGGCCCGCTGCGGTCCAGCAGCGCCGGGATCTTGGAATTCGGATTGACCGCAACAAAGCCGCTGCCGAACTGGTTGCCATCGATCCTGATCAGCCAGGCGTCATACTCGGCGCCGGAATGGCCGAGCGCGAGCAGCTCTTCCAGCATGATCGTGGCTTTCTGGCCGTTTGGCGTCGCCAGAGAATAAAGTTGCAGCGGATGCTTTCCTACGGGAAGTTCTTTCTCATGCGTAGGCCCGGCGATCGGACGGTTGATGCTGGCGAAGCGGCCGCCATTCTCCTTGTTCCAGGTCCAGACTTTCGGCGGCTCATAAGCGGGTGCATCGGTCATTGATCAGGCTCCAGCGCGGAAGGCGCGAGTATTAGCGCAAGGCATAGGGTGGGCAAAGACGCGCATGCGCCGTGCCCACCATCCATAAGTGCATTGGATATGGTGGGCACGCTTCGCTTTGCCCACCCTACGAAAGTGGATTCAGGATGCGGCCGCCCGCTGCCGCCGTTCCACGCCTGTCATCGCAAAGCCGTCATAGTCCTTCGCCGCGACCTCGTCGCAGATCTGCCTGTAGGCTCCGACGCCGCCGATATAGGGCATGAAGATCCGCGGCTTGCCGGGAATGTTGGCGCCCATGTACCAGGAATTGGCCTGCGGATAGAGCGTGGTGTGGGCAACCTCGTTGACGTGCGCCACCCATTTATCCTCGGCCTCCCTGGTCGCCTCCATCGTGTCGAGTTCACGCTCTCGCATATGGTCGAGGCAATCGCTGATCCAGTCGACATGCTGCTCGATCGAGACGATCATGTTCGACAGCACGGACGGACTGCCGGGACCGGTGATGATGAAGAGGTTCGGAAAGCCGGCGCTCATCAGGCCGAGATAGGTGCGCGGTCCCTCCGCCCATTTCCGGTTCAACGTCAATCCGTCACGGCCGCGAATGTCGATTTTTGCCACCGATCCCGTCATCGCGTCGAAGCCGGTCGCCAGCACCAGCGCATCGAGCTGATATTCGCCTGCCGTGGTGCGCACGGCGCCTTCCGTGATCTCCTCGATCGGATTGCTCCTGATGTCGACCAGCGTCACATTGGGCCGGTTGAAGGTCGCGAAATAATCGGTGTCGACGCAGATCCGCTTGGAGCCGATCGGGTGGCTGTTCGGCTGCAGCAGCTTGGCGGCCCCGGGATCCTTGACGATCTCCGCGATCTTTTCCCGCACGAAGTTCGCAGCGGTATCGTTCGCGGCCTGCTCCAGGGCGAGATTGTTGTAGGCCGACATGAACGTGAGCCCGCCGCGCTGCCAGCGCGCCTCGTAGCGGGCGCGACGTTCGCTGTCGCCATCATCGAGCGCGCCACGATCAGGCAGGTCGGTATAGATGCCGTTGCGCGCCACTTCCCGCTCCACGCGCCGGATCTCCGGATAGTTCGCGCGAAACCATGCGCGTTCCTCATCTAGCAGCTTGGCATTGCGCGCGGGGATCGAGAAATTCGCGGTGCGCTGGAACACGGTGAGATGGCGCGCCTGCTCGGCGATGACAGGTATCGACTGTATCCCGGATGAACCGGTGCCGATCACGCCGACGCGCAAGCCGGTGAAATCCACCTGATCATGCGGCCAATGGCCGGTGTGATAGACTTGGCCCTTGAACCGATCGAGGCCCTTGATGTCGGGCTTGCGCGCATTCGACAGGCAGCCGGTGGCAAGCACCACGAATTTGGCGGTGACGGTCTTACCGTCGGAGGTGGTCACCGACCAGAGCTTGCTGGTCTCGTCGACCGCGGCCGCATCGACGCGGGTATCGAACTGGATGTCAGAACGCAGGTTGAAGCGGTCGGCGACATGGTTGGCGTATTGCAGAATCTCCGGCTGCGGCGCGTAGCGCTCGCTCCAATCCCACTCCTGCTGCAACTCCTCGGAGAACGAATAGGAATACTGCATGCTCTCGACGTCGCAGCGCGCGCCGGGATAGCGGTTCCAGTACCAGGTGCCGCCGACACCGCTGCCCTGTTCATAGACCCGCGCCGAAAAGCCGAGACCGCGCAACCGGTGCAGCATGTACATGCCGGCGAAGCCGGCGCCGACCACGACGACGTCGTAGTGCGCGGCAGGAGTTGCGGAAGCGGATGGCAAAGCGGACATGGACGCGGGCTCCCTTGAATATTCTTTTCGTTACCGGCCAGCATTCTCCGCGAAGCGCCAAAGCGCAAGAGACAAAGCGCGCGGTGATATTCTGTCCCGTGGAACGCTGCTTTCGCCCTCATGGTGAGGAGGCGCGCAGCGCCGTCTCCGGACGATGCTTCGCATCGCCTTGAGAACCATGAGGCCCCTATCTCGGCCGCGGCCCATCCTTCGAGACGCCGCTTCGCGGCTCCTCAGGATGAGGGTTGCGCTTGTTGCTTCGGCGGTGCTCGCTGCCGCGCTTTGCACTGGCCCACTAATGCGCTAGCGTTGCCGCCAAGGCATACGTTTCAAAAGCAAGAAAAGCAGCGTGAAGCTGCCACCGGGAGAGAGAACGCAGCCATGAAATCGCCGATCTGCGACATGCTGGGCATCGAATTTCCTCTGCTCGCTTTCAGCCATAGCCGCGACGTGGTGGCCGCCGTCAGCCACGCCGGCGGATTTGGCGTATTGGGCGCGACCGTGCATTCGCCTGAAAGCATCGAGCAGGAACTGAAATGGATCGACGACCACGTCGACGGCAAACCCTATGGGCTCGACGTGCTGATCCCCGAGAACATCTCGACCGCTGGCGAGAAGAACGTCACCTGGAAAAGCCTGGAGCAGCGGGTCTCGCCCGCGCACCGCGACTTCACGCGCAATCTCCTGAAGAAATACGGCATCGAGCTGACGACGACTGATGTCGCCGACAACCAGCCGCAGCCGTTCGATGCACAGCGCGCGCTCGAAGTGCTGGATGTCTCCTTCAAGCATCCGATCAAGCTGATCGCGAATGCGCTCGGCGTGCCGCCGAAGGAGATGATCGACATGGGCCGCAAGCACGACGTGCCGGTCGCGGCCCTTGTCGGCGCCAAGGAGCACGCGCTGCGCCAGGTCGCGGCCGGTGTCGATATCCTCGTCGTGCAGGGCACCGAGGCGGGTGGTCATTGCGGCGAAGTTTCGACCATGGTGCTGGTGCCGGAAGTCATCAAGGCGATCAAGCCGATCCGCGATGTGCCCGTATTGGCCGCGGGCGGTATCATGACCGGGCGCCAGATGGCGGCCGCGATGGCGATGGGCGCGGCCGGCGTCTGGACCGGTTCGGTGTGGCTCGCGACCGTGGAATCCGAGACCACGGAAATCTTCCGTGAGAAGATGATCGCAGCGTCCTCGCGCGACGCGGTGCGTTCGAAGGGACGCACCGGCAAGCCGGCGCGGCAACTCCGCTCGGTCTGGACCGATGCCTGGGACCGCTCACCCGACAGCCCTGGCGCGCTGCCGATGCCGCTACAGAGCATCATCAGCCGCGACGCCTTCAACTCGATCGACCGCTCGGCGGCCGCCGGCAACGAGAAGGCGCGCGACCTCGTCAGCTACTTCGTCGGCCAGGGCGTCGGCCTGATCGACGGCGTGAAATCGGCGGGCGCCGTGGTACAGGAGTTCAAGGAAGATTTTATCGAGGCGGTGGAACACATAAATGCGCTGGTGGCGGAATAACGCCGTCATTGCGAGGAGCGAAGCGACGAAGCAATCCACGTTTCCGCAAGTTGTGAGATGGATTGCTTCGCTTCGCTCGCAATGACAGGTAGAACGGGCGGCGAGCCCAATGTCCGAAAGTGAACCAACAAGAAATGTCCAACAGCATCCCCGAAGACCGCATCCCCGTCATCGTCGGCGTCGGCGAGATCGTCGACCGTCCGAAGGACATCGCCGCCGGCCTCGAGCCGCTCGCGCTTCTTGAAGAAGCACTCAAGCGCGCCGAAGCCGACAGCGGGGCCAAGCTGCTTGGTGACGTCCAGTCGCTCGACGTCGTCAATTTCTTAAGCTGGCGCTATCGCGATCCGGAGAAACAGCTCGCCGAACGCCTCGGCATCAAACCTAAGCATCTCTATTACGGCCCGGTCGGCGGCGAGAGCCCGATCCGCTATCTGCATGAAGCGGCGCAGCGGATCGCGCGCGGCGAATGCAGCGTGGCGGCGATCTGCGGCGCCGAAGCGCAGTCCACCGCAACCAAGGCGGATCGCGGCGGCATCGCCTTGCCGTGGACGCCGTTTGCGCACGATGTCGAGGAGCCGAAACGCGGCGCCGCGTTCCAGAAGCCGCTGGCGGTGAAGCTCGGCGTGTTCAGGCCGATCACGGTCTATCCGCTCTATGAGTCCGCCACCTCGGCGCATTGGGGCCAGACGCCACGCGAGGCGTTGGCGGAGTCCGGCGAGCTGTGGTCGACCTATGCAAGCGTCGCGGCTTCGAACCCGAATTCGTGGCTGAAGAAGCGCTTCACGGCCGAGGAGATCACGACACCGACGCCGGAGAACCGGCTGATCGCCTGGCCCTACACCAAGTTGATGGTGGCCAATCCGACCGTGAACATGGGCGGCGCGCTGCTGCTCACCAGTCTCGCCAAGGCGCGTGAGGCCGGCATTCCGGAAGACCGATTAATCTATCCGCTCGGCGGTGCGTCGGCGGAGGAGCCGCGCGACTATCTCGTGCGCGACCAGTTCTTCGAGAGTCATCCGCAGACCGCGGTGCTCAAAGCAGTGATGGACCTCGTCGAGGGCGACGGCAGGAAGTTCGACGCGATCGAGCTCTATAGCTGCTTCCCCTGTGTGCCCAAGATGGCGCGACGCACGCTGGGCCTGGGCCCCGACGTGCAGCCGACGGTCACCGGCGGGCTCACCTTCTTCGGCGCGCCGCTCAACACCTACATGACGCACGCAGCCTGCGCGATGGTGCGCAAGCTCCGCAACGGTGCCAAGCTCGGCCTGCTCTACGGCCAAGGCGGCTTCGTCACCAAGCATCATGGCCTGGTGTTGTCACGCGAGGCACCGAAGACGGCACTCAAGCAGGATACCAGCGTGCAGGCAGAAGCCGACCGCAACCGCCGCAAGGTGCCCGAATTCGTCGCTGAGGCCAGCGGCAAGGGCAAAGTCGAGAGCTTCACCGTGATCTACCGCGGCAATGGCGAGGTCGAACACGGCGTTGTCATGTTGCGCACCGAAGACGACCGCCGCACGCTCGGCCGCGTGCCCGCGAACGATGCGAAGACATTGGCGCATCTGTTGAGCATGGAGCGCACGCCGGTGGGCACGACGGGCGATATCGTCATGGCGAATGATGGCGTGCCCGAGTGGCGGGTGACGTAAGATCGCGGAAATCGTAGGGTGGGCAAAGCGGAGCGTGCCCACCATCCGCACTCCGCTCGCGAAGGTGGGCACGCTTCGCTTTGCCCAACCTACGAGGGGAGAGCCGCGCTACCCCTTCACGTCCTGCTTTTCGGAGGCCGTGGTCGGCTTCTTTGCGCCGCCGCCGACCACGCGGACCTGGTCGCCGTCGTTGATGCCGTCGGGCGGGGCGATGATGATGCGGTCGTCACCGGTGAGGCCGGAGGCGATCTCGATCTCCTTGCCGAGGTCGCGGGCGATCGTCACCTTCTTGAACAGGATCTTGTCGTCAGCGCCGACGGTCGCAACGCGCAGGCCGTTGCTGTCGAAGATCAGCGCGCTGGCGGGGATGTGCAGCGGAATGGTGTCGCGCTGCAACGTCAGCTTCACATTGGCATAGCCGCCGGGCATCAATTCACCGTTCGAATTGTCCAGCGCAAGCTGCATGCGCGTCGTTCCCGAGCTGACATCGACCGCCTGCGAGGAGGCCTCCACCGTCGCCGTGAAGGTGCGGTTCGGATACTCCGGCAAGGTGATGACGGCCTTGGCGCCCATCTTGATCGACGGCACGAAATTCTGCGGCACGTTCACGTAGACGCGCAGCTTGGAGATGTCGGAGACAATGAACATCGCCGGTCCCGCATTGCCCCCGGCATTGATCAGCGCGCCGACGTCGGTGTTGCGCTCGGTGACAACGCCGTCGAAGGGCGCGGTGATCTTCTTGTACCCCGCTAGCGCTTCCAGCCGCTCGACATTGGCCTGGCCGGAATTGACGGCGGCTTTCTTGTTGGAGAGATCGGCGGTGCGCTCGTCGATCTCCTGCATCGAGACGAAGTTGGAGGCGAGCAATGACCTGCGCCGGGTCAGCGTCGCTTCGGAGAGCTTGGCGCTGGCCTGCTGGCTGGCGAGATCGGCCCTGGCCTGCAGCAATTGCTGGTCGAGGTCGGGCGCCTCGATTTCGGCGATCACCTGCCCGGCCTTGACGCGGGCGCCGATGTCGACGCTCCAGCTCGTCAAGTAACCGGATACGCGGGCGAAGATCGGGGCGCGATAATAGGCCTCCAGCCGGCCCGGCAGGTCGATCGTGGGGTTGAGCACCTTGGCGCTGGGCGGCGCCACCGCGACGCTCGGGATGGCCTGATTATCGGTCCATTCCTTGAGCTTGGTGCCCTGCTCCTCGCGGGCGCGGATGCCGGTGATGACGACGAGGACCAGGCCGACACCGGCGGCAAGCCCGAAAATGCCCAGTTTCCAGCGCGAGACCGGCAGGCGTTGGTCAGTGGGCATGCGACATCTCCGGTGCGGCGGCGGCGCTGGCGCCTTGTTTCTTGTGTACCATACTAAAGACGACGGGAACAAACATCAGCGTCGCGAACGTTGCAAAGATCAGGCCGCCGATCACGGCGCGCCCGAGCGGGGCGTTCTGCTCGCCACCCTCGCCCAGGCCCAGCGCCATCGGCGCCATGCCAATGATCATGGCCAGCGCGGTCATCAGCACCGGGCGGAAGCGGACGAAGCCGGCGTCAAGCGCGGCGGCAATGGGATCACCGAGCTGCTCGTAGCGCTCGCGGGCGAAGCTGATGACGAGCACGCTGTTGGCGGTGGCGACGCCCATGCACATGATCGCACCGGTCAGCGCCGGCACCGACAGCGTGGTCTGGGTGGTGAACAGCATCCAGATGATGCCGGCGAGCGCCGCCGGCAGCGCGGTGATGATCACGAACGGGTCGGACCAGGATTGGAAGTTCACGACGATCAAGAGATAGATCAGCACGACGGCGCCGAGCAGACCGAACAACAGGCCGGAGAACGCGCTGTTCATGGTCTGCACCTGGCCGAGCAGCACCACCGAGCTTCCTTTCGGCACGTCCTTTGCGGTCTCGGCGATCAGCGCCCGCACGTCGGTGGCAACAGCGCCGAGGTCGCGGCCCTGCGGCGTGGCGTAGATCTGCACCATCGACTGGATGTCGTATTGAGAAACGACCGCGCTCGAGGTCGAGCGTGTGATGTCGGCAATGCCGCCCAGGATCGGCGACTGCGGGTTGTTGCTCGCGGTGATCGGCAGCGTCTGCAACGCGCTCAGCGAGTCGATCTGGTATTGCGGCGTCTGCATCACGATCGAATAGGACACGCCGTTGTCCGGATTGAGATAATAGGTCGGCGCGACCTGCGAGCTGCCGGCGAGATTGACGACGAGGCTGTTGGTGACGTCGCGCTCGGTCAGCCCGACATATTGCGCGCGGGTGCGGTCGACATCGATATTGAAGGTGGGGCTGTTCGGCGATTGCTGGATGCGCGCGTCCGCAATGCCGGGAATGCGGCGGATCCGGCTCAGCAATTTGTTGGCATAGGCGAAATTGGCGTCGAGATTGGCGCCGCGGATCTGCAGGTCGATCGGCGCCGGCGCGCCGAAGTTCAGGATCTGGCTGACGATATCGGCGGGCAGGAACGCGAAGCTGATGCCGGGGAACATCCGCGGCAACTGCTCGCGCAACGCCTGGACATGTTCCTCGGTCGGCCTGTGGCCTTCCTTCAGCTTGACCTGGATGTCGCCGTCCTGCGGCCCGATGACGCCGGTGTTGTTGTAGGTCATGTTGATGCCGGAGATCGGCATGCCGATGTTGTCGGCCAGCGTGTCGATCTCCTCGGGCGGGATGATCTTGCGGATCGCCTTCTGTACCTCGGCGAGCTGGTTGGCGGTCTCCTCGACGCGGGTGCCGACCTGGGTGCGGACGTGCATCAGGATGTTGCCGGCGTCGACCGCCGGAAAGAAGTTGCGTCCCAGGAACGGCACCAGCAGCATGGACACCGCGACGAAGCCGAGGAATCCGGTGACGAAGACGGCGCGGTGGCCGAGCGCCATCGCCAGCATGTCGCGATAGCCGCGCCGGATGCGCTCGAACCGCGCCTCGAAGCCACGCTGGAACAGCTTGAACGGATTACGCGTCGGCGGCAGCCCTCCGTCGTGATGCACATGCGGCTGCAGCAGATACTTCGCCATCGTCGGCACCAGCGTGCGCGACAGGATGAACGACCAGATCATCGCGAACATCACCGCTTCCGCCATCGGCACGAACAGGAAGCGCGCGACGCCGGTCAGGAAGAACATCGGCACGAACACGATGCAGATGCAGAGCAGCGAGACGAATGCCGGCGTGACGATCTGATTGGCGCCGTCGAGAATGGACTGTTCGACCGGCTTGCCCTGCTCCAGATGGTAATTGATGTTCTCGATCGTCACAGTGGCGTCATCGACGAGGATGCCAACCGCGAGCGCCAATCCGCCGAGCGTCATGATGTTGAGGGTCTCGCCGATCGCCGACAGCATGATGATGGCGCCGAGCACCGACAGCGGGATCGAGACCGCGATGATGATGGTCGACCGCCAGCTCCCGAGGAACAACAGGATCATCACGCTGGTGAGCAATGCGGCAATCACGCCCTCGAAGGCGACGCCGGTGATGGCGCCGCGGACGAAAACCGACTGGTCGCCGATGAAGCCGATCTTCAGCGCGTCCGGAAGCTGGTCCTTGACGTCAATCACCTTCTGCTTGATGCCGGCGATGATATCGAGCGTCGAGATCGCGCCCGCCTTCAGCACCATCATCAGCACCGAGCGGTTGCCGTCGACATGGACGATGTTGGTCTGCGGCGGGTTGCCGTCGCGGACGGTGGCGACGTCCCGCACATAGACCATGGCGCCGTTGACGGTCTTGATCGGCAGATTGCCGAGATCCTCCATCTTGAGCGGCGAGTTGTTGAGCTGGATGTTGTATTCGAACTGACCGATCTTCTGCGTGCCGACCGGCGTGATCAGATTTTGTGCAGCGAGTGCATTGGCCACGTCCTGCCCCGACAGGCCGCGCGCCTGCAGCGCCGTGGAATTGAGGTCGATCTGCACCTGACGCTGCTTGCCGCCGAACGGATAGGGTATGGCGGCGCCGGGCACGGTGACGAGCGGCGTGCGGAGCTGGTTGATGCCGATATCGGCGAGATTCTGCTCGGTCAGCCCCTCACCTGACAGCGCGACCTGGATGATCGGCACCGTGGAGGCACTGTAGTTCAGGATCAAAGGCGGTGTTGCGCCCGGCGGCATCTGCTTCAAGAGCGTCTGCGAGATCGCCGTGACCTGGGCGTTGGCGGTGCGGATGTCGACGTTCGGCTGGAAGAAGATCTTGATGATGCCGAAGCCGTTGTAGGAATTCGCGACGATATGCTCGATATCGTTGACGGTGGTCGTCAGCGCGCGCTGAAATGGCGTGGTGATGCGACCGGACATCTGGTCCGGCGGCAGGCCGGTGTACTGCCAGACCACCCCGATCACGGGGATCCGGATGTCGGGAAAGATATCGGTCGGCGTGCGCAGGGCAGCGAGCGGTCCGACAATCAAGAGAAGCAGCGCGAGCACGACAAACGTATACGGCCGGCTCAGCGCGATACGGACCAGTGCAACCATTGACGAGTTATTCCCCGGAACCCGCAAAATGAACGGGGGATTGGCGCCCCTACAGGCCAATTCACAAGCGTCGATCTAGCGAAAAACGGGCCAAAAGCCAACTTTGCGCGACGCAATCCGCGTTCACATCCTCGACATAGCTGCCGGGCCGGACCGGCCGCGGAGTGAACCGCGGCCGCGAATTATCGCAACTAATTAAGTAATTAAGCCGCCCGTACCGAATCCAGGAACTTGCTGACCTCGACCTTGAGGCGGCTGCTGTCGCCGGATAACGCCTTTGCTGCCGACAGCACCTGCGTGGAGGCCGAACCGGTCTCGGTCGCGCCGCGCTGCACGTCGGTAATGTTGGCCGAGACCTGGTGGGTGCCCTGGGCGGCCTGCTGGACGTTGCGGGAGATTTCCTGGGTGGCCGCGCCCTGCTCCTCCACCGCCGCGGCGATGGTCGAGGAGATTTCCGACAGCCGTTCGATGGTGTTGCTGATTTCCTTGATCGCGTTCACCGAGTCCTGGGTGGCGGCCTGGATGCCGGTGATCTGCTGGCCGATCTCGCCGGTGGCTTTCGCGGTCTGCTCGGCCAGCGCCTTCACTTCGGAGGCGACCACCGCAAAGCCGCGGCCGGCCTCGCCGGCGCGCGCCGCCTCGATGGTCGCGTTCAGCGCCAGCAGGTTGGTCTGGCCCGCGATCGTGTTGATGAGTTCGACGACATCGCCGATCCGCGCCGCCGCCTTCGAGAGCTCGCTGACACGGTCGTTGGTGCTGCGGGCCTGGCCGACGGCGTCGCCCGCCATCCGCGCCGATTCCTGGACCTGACGGCTGATCTCGGTGACGGAGGATGACAGCTCCTCGGTCGCCGACGCCACCGACTGCACATTGGTGGACGCCTCTTCCGAGGCGGAGGCGACCGCGGTGGTCAATTCCTGCGAGCGCGTGGCGGTCGAGGAGAGCGTGCCGGCCGCGGCTTCGAGCTGGCTCGAGGCGGAAGAGACGGTCTGGACGATCTCGCCGATCATGGTCTCGAAATTGCGGGTGATGGCGTCGACGCGGCGGCCACGCTCGATCTTGGCTTCGGCGTCGGCGGCTGCAGCCTCGTCGGCGGCCCTCTTGGCGATCAGGGCTTCCTTGAACACCTGGAGCGCATCGGCCATCGTGCCGATTTCGGTCTTCTCACCCTGGTGCGGGACTTCGGCGGTCAGGTCTCCATTTCCGAGCGCCTGCATCGGCTTGACGATGGAAGCGATCCCAGCCGAGACGTCGCGGATCAGCAGGAAACTGACGACCGCGCCAACAAGCACCGCGGCCAAGAGGATGAAAGCGAGTATCGCGAAGGCGGAAGAGTAGTTGGCGGCGGCGTCCTCCGCAGCCTTGTCGGCGCCCGTCTTGTTGAGTTCGATGTCCTTGAGGAGAACCGCGTCGGCGTCGAGCCCGATCTTGTTCACGGTCTTGCTGTTCAGCTCATGGGCCTCATGCGGGATCTTGCCGACATCCCTGCGCGACAGCGCCATCACCTCTTCGGTGCCCTTCTTGTATCGATCCCAGGTTTCAGACCATTGATTGTAAAGCGCCCGCTCCTCCGGGGAGGTGATCATCGCTTCATAGCTCTTGCGGGCCTTTATGTCGCCCTCAGCAACGGTGACCAGGGTCTTCTCCGCCGCCAACTTCTCCTCGAGCGTTTCCGAGAGCATATGCTCGCGGATCACGTTGCGGTAGGTAATGACACCGGCGCGAAGCTCGCCGAGCACCCGGACGCTCGGCAGCCAGCTCGTCGTGATGTCGACCGTATTGGCATTGATCGCCTGCATGTTGCGGACGGCGAGGAGCCCCATGCCGGTCATTGCGACGAGCAGCAGCGCAACCACGGTGATGATCTTGGCGCGGATCGAGTATTTGGCGAACATCTGAAAATCTCTTGGTGTTGCGCGTGTCGGGCGCGTCGGGTGATGCAAGGTGCTTTGGTTTGGTCTAGAAGGATGCCTTACTGGCGATCAAACCGCGCAACTTCTGAGGTCGCGTTAATTTGTCCTTCCGTAGAGTTACGGTAGGCGAAAACCGTCACTAACAAATGAACGACGCGACACGCGATCAGCGCATCAGCGCAAGCGCGTCCGAGAAAAATTGTGGGCCGCCGAAATTGCCTGATTTCAGGGCAAGCAGCATCTCACCTTTGTTCGCGCCGACCGCACGCAGCACTGGCACACCAGCGGCGATCTCGGCGCCAACGAGGAAACCCGGGATTCGCAAACGATCGACAACGGCACCTGACGTCTCACCGCCGGCGACAACCAATCGACGCACGCCGTCCTCGACAAGACCTTCCGCGATATCTGCCATCGCCTGCTCGATGGCATGCCCTGCTGCATCACGCCCATGACGGGACTGCAGAGCTGCGACTTCGTCGGGCGTGGCGCTGCTGGCGATCAGCACCGGCCCTTCGCTGATCCGGTCGCGCGCCCAGGCGAGCGCGCGATGGACTTCATCCTTGCCGGTCACGATCCGCTCGGGATCGAGATGAAGTACGGCCATGCTGCGCTCGGCATTGGCGATCTGCTGCAGTGTCGCTTGCGAGCAGCTTCCGGCGAGACAGGCGGCTGGCCCTCCGACCAGCGCCTCGGCCGTCGCGCTCGCGGCCTCCGGCCTGACTTTGCCCGAGTCAACCAGCGCCCGGGCAAGCCCGAGCCCGATCCCGGAAGCGCCGACCGAAACGCGATGATCCAGCGCCACAGTGCCGATGATGCCGAGGTCGCGGTCGAACACAGCATCGATGATGGCGGCGCCAAATCCGCCGGCGGCAAGATCGGCAAGACGCGCGCGAACAGCGTCGGCGCCACGCGCAATGGTAGCAAGGCCGACCAGCCCGACCTTGGTGCTGCTCTGGCATGCCAGCACCCGCACCAGGTTCGAGTCATGCATCGGGTTGAGCGGATGATCCTTGAGCGGGCTTTCATTCAGCGGCACCGAGCCGACAAACAAATTGCCCTGGTATACAGTGCGGCCGGTTTCCGGAAATGCCGGCGTGACCAGCACGATGTTGTCGCCGGAATCTTCGCGCAGCGCATCCATCACCGGGCCGATATTGCCGGCGTCGGTGGAATCGAAGGTCGAGCAGATCTTGAACAGCACATGCTCCGCGCCGCGGCTACGCAACCATTTCTCCGCCGCGCGCGAGCGTGTGACCGCCTGGCTCGCCTCGATCGAGCGGCTCTTCAGCGAGACCACCACCGCATCGACCTCGGGCAGAGCGAGATCGTCCGAGGGCACGCCAATCGTCTGCACCGTGCGCAGGCCGGCGCGGGTCAACGTGTTGGCGAGATCGGAGGCGCCGGTGTAGTCGTCGGCGATGCAGCCAAGCGCGAGCGTCATGCTTTTGCTCCGGCATAGGGCTTGAACCAGCCGAGGCCATCGGTGGGGGATGTCCCGGGTTCTGTTGAATTACTGAAGAGGTCGGCGTTGCCCACCTTGAGCCGGTAGGCTCGGGGTGCTGATTCCACAAAGGAGAGCAACGCCATGACGAGAGATATCACACCGGCTGGT